>CAZKGS010000424.1:0-1517 GCA_964552105.1 uncultured Syntrophaceae bacterium | reverse complement strand
CCACTGCAATTCAATCAGCAGCGCCAAAGGAAGATTTACTATCTATTGTTTCAGCAATTGACTTAGATCCATTAGTCGCCTTACAAAAACCAGAATACCAGGAAATGCTGACGGTTATCAACAAATCTACACTAGAAATTCAAAAAACCACCCAGATCTTTAATAAAACACAATCCCAGTTCATGGACAATATGCTTACCGTATCTCATTTAACTCCTTTTCGCAATCTACGGCAGGTGTTGGCTGAGATGACACGAACTAGAAGTGCGCTAAATGAAGCGTATTTCAACTTGGAATTAAAGAAAACCAAAGTGGAGAAACTAAAATATAAATTACTTTGTGAAGATGATGACTTTAAAAAAGCCGAATTGACCATCAAAATCCAACAAGCCGAGTATCAAATAGCGTCCTCTATGGAATATGTTAATAGTGCAATTCGAAAAATGGCAAATTACACTGCGCAATACAACAGCATTAAAACACAACTCCCCGATCTTTCGGAGAAAACTTTCGAGGAAGAGGAAGAACGTTATCACATTATGAAAGCGTTTGAACAGGGACTTTGCGCCGCGCGGTCTCATGGTGGGTTCATCGACGAGGGCAATCAGATTTACCTTCATCAGGTGGGCATCAACGGTAGTCTTGCCCAAGTGGAGATGTCTAAATATTTAAATTGGGAATATGACATTATAAATAAGGGTGGCGAAGTCACCCATGCCGATCAGTTGAAATGGTTAGAAAATATGGCTAACAAGTTCAAGGGTTGTGCCACGAAGTTCGCTGAATACAAGGGCATGACAGTCATGAGTGAATTTGCTTGCACCGGTTGGGAGAATTACGTGGAGAACGAAGATGCAACCAAGTGATATCAAACTCTTAATAGGTACACCGTGTTATAATGGTCTTATTCACCAAGATTATTTTCAAGGCACCCTACAGTATAACCAACTCGGCATTCCTATCTCTTACATGCACATTGGAAACGAGTCCTTGATTACGCGCGGTAGGAACACTGTCATCTCGTTCTTCTACGATCACAAGGATGCATTTACCCATCTCCTCTTCCTCGACGCAGACATTTACTTATCAGGTGAAGACTTGCTCAAACTCTTGGAGTCAGGCGAAGATGTAATTGGTGCGCCGGTTCCGCTGAAGGGATATGATCCGCATGGAAATAACGTGTATAATATAGGAAGGATACTGGACACAAAAGATCACCATATCGAAGTGGAACACGTTGGAATGGCAGCGTTTTTACTGTCGAGTAGTGTGGTTGTGTCCCTTGTGAATGATGCGATTAGTAATGGGAATGTCTATTCAAGAAACCCATTAACACGCGGAGACGCACCATCTGATTTACATTATGATGTGTTTCAAGTGGGTGTCTATGAAGAACAATATTTAAGTGAGGATTACTACGTTTGTAAAGTATTAAGAGAATTGGGTTATAAAATCATAGTGGACACTTCCATCAGAACTCGACATTCTGGTATGTTCACTTGGCAGGGTTAGATCCC
>CAZKGS010000423.1:0-1520 GCA_964552105.1 uncultured Syntrophaceae bacterium | reverse complement strand
TCTGAAGCTCAAGTTGCCTGTGTAATTTCCCTCAATCTCCGGAGTTAAACCGTTTCTCTGGAATCTTTCACTCCATTCTTTCAACTCTTCAATTTTGGCATTTCTGGGAACTTCATCAGAGACAAAACTGATGTTAAATCTTATTTTTCCCTCTTTCATTCAATCACTCAGCAATTATTTCGTTGGATCAAACCTTTTCTAATCTGTATGTTCTCTTTTCTTTGACCGATCAAAATCTGAAACCGCTATATAAACGAGGTCGATGGACCGATCTACAGCCATTTTTTCCTTCTGAAATACATCAACATTACTGCACCAATGGCGAGCATGATCATATAGACCATGGGATAACCCCAAAACCAATCAAGTTCAGGCATGTATTTGAAGTTCATTCCGTAGATGCCTGCTATAAAGGTCAATGGAATAAATATTGTCGCAATAATCGTTAATACTTTCATTACTTCGTTCATTCTGTTGCTGAGGCTTGAAAGATAAATGTCAAGCATTCCAGAAAGCATGTCTCGAAAGGTTTCTAGAGCGTCAATAACCTGAATTGTATGATCGTAAACGTCTCTCAGGTAAATGTCTATGGATTTGTCGATTAGGGGCGATTCCCATCTTTCCAGTCGACTGATCACCTCCCGTAAAGGCCAAACAGACTTGCGGAGAAAAATCAGTTCTCTCTTCAAACGATGGATGGTATGCAGAACTTCTGGCGTCGGATTCTTAACCAACTCATCTTCTATGTCTTCAATTTTTTCTCCAATTTTTTCCAAAACCATAAAGTAGTTGTCAACAATAGCGTCTATCAGGGAATAGGCAAGATAGTCGACTCCCATCTTTCTTATGCGACCGCGATCGCTTCTGATTCGTTCTCTGATTGGGTCAAAAACGTCTCCTTCGCTCTCTTGGAACGAAATAACATAATTTGAGCTGAGAATTAAGCTGACCTGTTCAGTCTTCGTTTCGTCTTCTTCCTTATCGTAATGAAGCATTTTTAGAACAATGAAGAGGTAATCTCCAAAATCCTCCATTTTTGGGCGTTGCCCTGTATTCATGATGTCTTCCAGAACAAGCGGATGTATTTTGAAGTGTTTTCCAATTTTTTCTATGTTGTCTAGTTGATCAATGCCATCTAAGTTTATCCATGTTGCAGTGGACTTGTCACTGAATGGAAAAATTTCATCAATCGTCTCTACTTCCTTTTCTTGAAATTGCTCTTCATCATAATTAATGGTTGTAATCGTTACCTTGTCAACTTTCTTTTTTCCGATGTATACAGGGGTTCCGGGAGGAAGACCAGCCTTTTTTGATCTTTTCTTAATAAAACGACGCGTTACAATACCCCCATGCCGGTTTCCCTTTATGCTGTATTTATAATTTTTTCAAATGGCAAGTGTTTTGCAGGCGTGCTGTTCTTTTGGTTTAGAAACTTCAACGACCTGATTGCTAGATTCTGTTCGGTTCAATTATTACTTTCAATGATTTTCCTGCTTCTGCTACAAGCCTGAAGCCTTCAG
>CAZKGS010000422.1:0-1524 GCA_964552105.1 uncultured Syntrophaceae bacterium | reverse complement strand
AGGTCAACTCTGCACGCCTGGTGGATGTCATCATTAAATGTGAAGATGTCTTCGGTATCGAGATAGATGATGATGAAGCGGATAAAATTAGGACCATCGGTGATGCTGTAGGGATTATTGAGGCTAAATTAGCGTAGGACAGACAATGAAAAGTCTCACAAAATGGTTATTGTGTTTTCAATATTTTCTGGGACGGTTGGCTATTTTTATAGTTGGTCCCCTTTCTTACCTTGCTTTCATATTGATGGGATACAAGGTAAGGGATTTGAAGAAGATAAGGAAGGAATGCCTTCTTCATTTCAAAAAACACAGGGGGCCGTGGCTTATCTGCCCCAATCATCTGACCATGATAGATTCGGCGATTCTGGCGGTGGCAATGCTGCCGTTATATCGTTACATGCTTCAATATAGATTGCTTGCATGGAATCTTCCCGAGAGTGCTAATTTTCAGCGCAACTTATTCTTGGTTATTATATGTTATCTGGCAAAATGTATCCCTGTCAGCCGCGGTGGTGACCGGGATCAAATGAAATCAGTTCTGGATAAGTGTGATTATGTCCTGAACAGAAAGCAGAGCTTGATGATATTTACCGAGGGAGGGCGTTCACGTACCGGTCGGGTAAATACGGAAACATTTTCGTATGGAGTGGGCCAGTTTGTCAAAAACCATGAGGATTGTCATGTGATGTGCGTATATATGCGTGGCGATCATCAGGATGCCTACAGCAACATTCCTAAGATTGGTGAGCGTTTTACCATAAGCATAGACACATTTAAACCCCAAACAAAACACAAGGGGCTCCGGGCACAGCGGGATTATGCCTGGCAGATCATAAAGCGCTTGTCTTCAATGGAGGAAACCTACTTTGCAACATGTCGGCAACGACATAGTGGATTTGACCAATCCGAGCACCAGGAGAAAGAGTCAGGATATACGCTTCATAAACCGGGTTTTCACTCAAGGTGAGCAGAAGCAGATATTTAGTTCGGCTAACCCCGATGTTATGCTCTGGGCATTGTGGGCCGGAAAAGAATCAGCTTACAAGGTTGTCAGTAAATCTTATCCTGCTGTTCCTTCCGTTCCCCGTGCGTATAATGTAAGTTTTGATGAGGATGTAATACAATTGAGCAGAAGTTGTTCCGGTTGTTACATCATTTCAGGAGCTGTTAGGACGCCGCGTGGTGATATCCTCATCAAAGCTTTCCAGACACATGATTCTATCCATTGTATTGGAGCGTCAGGATTACCTGAGGATGTGGATTCAGTTGTTCGGGGAGTAAAGCGTATAAGTAAGAGCTTGAACGCCCCGCCGCATTTTGAGTCATCTGCTGTACGTGAGGTTGCAAAAAAGCACCTGTCATTATATTTGAATCGGAAACCTGACGAGATTGAAATTCGCCGCCCAAGAGGGGCACGCGGTCTGGGGGCTCCGATCGTCTATGTAAATGATTGCCATGCGGGGGTTGATATCAGTCTCAGTCATGAAGGGGAATTTGTGGCCTATGCGTTCGCTACCGGTTCTT
>CAZKGS010000421.1:0-1542 GCA_964552105.1 uncultured Syntrophaceae bacterium | reverse complement strand
TATTGGAACAGGTAAAACATCTCAACCCGGAAATTAAGGACCTTCACAGGATATGCCCCGGGCAGAAACTATTGTTGCCGGGAAAAGAGGTCCCTTCCGAAACATACCTGGCTTCAAAAAAGCCCTCTCAGGAACATGCCTCGCTGAAAAAAAATCAGAAATTGACTTCATCTCTGAAGAAAGAGGCGGTGTCGGAGTACGTTGTGAAAGAAGGTGAAAGCCTGTCGGATATAATTCAAAATGAATTAAAGGCTTCGCATAATGATATTTATAAAATATTATGGACAGTAAAACGTCTAAATCCCAACATTGAGAATTTAAACAGGATACACACAGGACAGAAATTACTTCTTCCCCTGATTAAAAAAGATATTTCACCTGCCGTCGTCGGAAATCATACGAGCAAGAAAGTTGTTAAAAAAGAGAAAGTAATCAAGAAAAAAGTTGTTAAAAAAGAGAAAATTATCAGGAAAAAGAAGGTAGTAACCCCCGAAAAGCAAATAACGGTAATCCGGTACATTCTGAGCCGGATAAACGGGTCAATTATATCAAGGGGGAATTATTATATACCTCTCTTACCTTCCGGACAGATTACCATTGACTGTTCTGTCGTGCCGGTCGTGGAATTCGATAATGGAATGACGATATTACTGGACATGACCGGACGTTTACCTGAAAAGCTGAAACAGGTCATTGAATTGACGTGGAAAAACTATGCCGTTATTAATGTTGCAAAAGATCGGAAATTACCTTCCGTGTTGGAAAAGGTAATAAATGCCTCCGGTGATTATTCCTTTAAAAAGATTTGCAACTATGTGAATATAGGGAATAATCCTGCCATAAGCGTGTTCACGGACTGGATTGTATCGGAAAAAGTATCTAAAGATAAAAAACCTTATTCGTTTGGCATTAAACGTATTGAACACCGGACAGCCCTGCTGCCTGGAAATATAAGAAAATATGCCGATGAAAAGGGGTTTGAAATAATAGAGTTGTTAAACGAATCAGGAGTAGAGGGTATCAGAGACACGTACGAGAGCCTGGATGTCCCTTCAATAGATTCTGATACAAGTGTCGTATTGGCAGAATCACTACTAAGAACTTTGGGTTACTCACCTTTGCGCAATTCTGAAGTCAAGATATATAATATGAAGGAGCATGGGTTCAAGCTGTCCATGAAAGTGGATCTTTTATTGAAGATCAATAACATGCAGAGTATAATACATTCCAGAGAAATACCGCAGCAGTTTACAGATGTTTTGAAAAAAAGAGGAACAGATGTGGTCTTTATTTCTGAGGGAGGGAAAAAGGAAAAAGTCTTCGAAAAGGTCCTCCATGCCATCGGCACCACTTTCTTGCGGGATAAATTTAGTTTTTCCTTTTCCAGGTGGAATGGTAAAAATGGAGGAGAAATATTTATTTCCGCAATACGGATTAAGGGGAAGCACGGATTATTATATTTTGTTGATCAGGAAATTGATAAAGGAATCTATGGTTTGCTTCATGAAAAATGGGGGGTGAATTTAGTTAAATATTGAAGAT
>CAZKGS010000420.1:0-1649 GCA_964552105.1 uncultured Syntrophaceae bacterium | reverse complement strand
ATTAAACGTTAATGGATGAGATAAGTGATACTTTTATAAATATCACTTATATTCTTCTGTAAATTTCCCTCATCTCTCAGGCGAGAATAAAGTTTCATAAATTCAGAGGGCATCTTATGTCTTATTAATTCATCAAGGTAAGTAAGTTCATAATAGACCTTTTTCATTTCGAAAATAGGATCGTCTTTGTGTGTAAGATAAGTGATATCTCTTGAGGCGTTACAGAGTTGTAATATCCGATCGATTTCAAGACCTTCGTAAGATTCAAAATAGTAGATTCCCTGAGATTCCCTAAATTTTCCATCCCGTTCGAGTTTGTCTTTGATCGGTGTGCCCGGATAAGGAGTAAGGGTTTCCGCATAAACGATTTCGGCACCGCTCTCGTATAACTTCTTCGCGAGACTGATTGTTTGCCTCATGGTCTCAACGGTGTCTCTGGGGCCGTGCAGAATAAAATTGACGACAGGCGCCAGGTTTTGCTCGACGCAGTAGGAGACACCTTTGTAAATATCATCAGGTGTTATCTCTTTGCGATAATAATCCAGAATCTCCTTTGATCCGGATTCCGCACCAACGTAAAGCCCCCTGAATCCGGCATCACTCAAAATTTGAGCTATAACAGGAGTCCTGCAAATGTCGTCGATCCTGCCCTCTGCATAAAAAACGACTTTTTCGTGTAACCTGCGCCGTATGATCTCACCGCATAGACGCCGCACCCTCTTGAGACTGAAGGTAAAGTTGTCATCCGTGAACATAATCCGTTTCGCTCCACAGTCAATAAGACTTTCAATCTCATCGATTATGTTACTTATGCTCCGTGTCCTGACGATCTTATGATACAGCGATTGGATCGAGCAAAAAGAACAATTGTGAAAGCAGCCTCTGCTTGACGAAATACTCCTTGTCCTGTATCCTTCACTTTTTACTAAATCGTGAGCAGGTAAAGGGAAGGAATCCAAATCTCTTGTAAAATTTCTGTCCCTGTTATGAACAACATTTCCACCATTTCTAAAACTAACGCCCTCTATGTTTCCAAGGGGCATATTACGGAGAAAATTCTGTGTGACTTCCAAAAAAGAAATCTCTCCTTCGCCTCTGACGATGGCATCAACAGCCTTATGGCTCTCCAGTATTGAATCAGAAAGAACAGTTGCATGAATGCCTCCCATGACTGTCAATATGTCCGGATCCAGTTCCTTAACCGTCTGGCAAACTTTAAGTGCGGATTCAAAACTGTTTGACATGGATGTAACTCCGACAATCTCAGGCTTGTCTGCTTGTAGTTGGGTCAATAAATAATCGTAGACATGGGGGGAAGAATGAACATCCAGGTCTATAATGGAAACACTTATATCATTTTTCAAAAGAACTGCCGCAATGCATTCCAGCCCTAAAGGAGGAATATCGGATTTGCCATTGTATTCTGGATTCACAAGGAGAACATCCATTTCAAAAGACCTTGATTCGAAGGTTAGGGGGTCAGATCAACAATCAAGACCTGACCCCATTAACATCCAACTAATGCTACTTTTTTTCAAATAAATCTTTATAGGTCACGCGCATGTCTCTCTTCAAAATCTTTCCCGTGGGCGTCTTCGGAAGCGCGTCAACAAATACCACACCTTTCGGGATTTTAAACATTGCAAGTT
>CAZKGS010000419.1:0-1661 GCA_964552105.1 uncultured Syntrophaceae bacterium | reverse complement strand
GGTTGTGGTTACGAATCAGTCCGGCGTGGCGAGGGGGTTCTTCGATGAAGATTTCATAGATACCGTTCACAACCGGATCAATGAAATGCTCAGGGAAAAAGATGCCTTCATTGACCGGTTTTATTACTGCCCCCACCACCCAACCGAGGGCAATGACCACTATCTTCAATCATGCAACTGCAGAAAGCCCAAGCCTGGAATGCTCATAAAGGCTTCCGAAGAACTCGACATCGATTTGTCCCGTTCCTATATGGTGGGTGATGCGGCAAAGGATATAGAACTTGCAGAAAGCGTTGGAGCCAAAGGGATACTGGTAAAAACCGGCTACGGCAAGAAAGTGATATCTTCCGACCTGCCTGTGCCGGCACGGCAGACAGGTATAAAGCCATCCTATATCGCCGAAGATATTCTGGATGCAATAAACTGGATAATGCGGAACAGGGAAAAATGAATATATTAATCGTGAAATTAAGTTCCATTGGAGATGTCGTGCACACTCTTCCTTCCCTTGCTGCCTTGAGACAATTTCATCAGGAAGCACATATTACATGGGTGATTGAGGAAGGTGCCTTAGACATCATAAAAGACAATCCATATTTAGATAAAGTAATCATTTCTCGTAGAAAGAGGTGGGTAAGCAACCTTACAAATCGCCAGCATATAACAAAAACCATGAAAGAAATAAGATCATTTATCAAAATTTTGCGCGATCGTCATTATGACTTGGTAATCGACTTTATGGGACTCTTTAAAAGCTCACTCATTGTTTTCCTCAGCGGAGGTAAAAGGAAATTAGGTTACAACAGTATGCAGGAGCTAAGCGGTCTGTTTCTCAATGAAAAAATCTACGAAGACATGAATAAACACGCCGTTGACCGTTACCTCGACTTTATCCACCATTTAGGTTTCGACGTCAAGAACAAGGAATTCTTGATTCCTGTACAGAAAGAAAACAAACAGCAAGTCGAAAGGCTATTTAAATTGAACGACCTTGACATGGAAAAGCGCTTCTTGATAATAAGTCCCACGTCCTTTGCCGGGGAAACAAGACTATGGGAAAATGAAAAGTTCGCGAGGTTATGTGACAGGATTACAGAAGAGCTGAAGTTAAAGATCATTTTCACGGGGGATAAACGTGAAGGAATGATTGAACATATTCAATCATTGATGACTTCCCCTTCTGTAAATCTTGGAGGGCAGACAACTCTTAAGGATTTGGCATATCTTTATAAACTGGCAACGATTTTGATAACGCCTGATTCGGGTCCCATGCATATTGCAGCAGCGATGGGAACTCCCGTTATAGCACTTTTCGGTCCTTCCGACCCTAAACGAACGGGGCCCTACGGTGTGGGGCATGTGGTAATCCGGAAAGATATACCCTGCAGCCCTTGTTTTTTAAAAAAATGTGATTCAAGAAAATGTATGAAAGAAATTACTGTAGATGAAGTATTTGAGGCGGTGAAGAAAGTCGTGAATCGGATATCGTATAACGAATTCTGAAAAAGAGCGGAGTCTGAAATGATTTTTGGGAATTACATACGATGCAAGGCTACGCTGACCGGGCTGGTAATGGCAATACTCCTATTCTTTCCTGCATATTCTGCAGCAGGCACAACCGATGTGAATTCATACAATAAAAGTCTGTTAACGGAATCGGG
>CAZKGS010000418.1:0-1662 GCA_964552105.1 uncultured Syntrophaceae bacterium | reverse complement strand
AAGGTCATGATCTCCGCAGGAAATAAAACACTTTGTGCCAGTGATGCTGAATGTGCCGTCGGGCAGTCTTTTAGCCGTTGTCCTTATAGCTCCGAGATCAGTCCCGGCGCCCGGTTCGGTGAGGCACATGGTCCCTGCCCACTCACCAGCGTACATCTTATACATGTATTTATTCTTCTGTTCTTCGGTGCCATGATTCTCTATCAATGCGGCCGCACCTTGAGTCAAGCCCGGGTACATAATAAAGGCGAAATTGGCCGCATCAAAATACTCGAAACAGGCGGAATAAACCGACAAGGGGGCTCCCTGTCCCCCCACCTCGGGATCCTTGTGGGCACAAACCCAACCGGCCTCACAAAATTTCTTGTAGGCATCATGGAAGCAGGCAGGTATGGTAACTTTACCATTCTCGAAGGTACATCCTTCTTTATCTCCAACATCGTATGTCGGAACAAGAAGTTCGACGGCCATCTTTTCTGCTTCTCTGAGCATCATGTCCACAACCTCGTCTGAGTAATCCCCAAACTTTTCGAACGAAAACAGCTTGTCAATTCCAAGCTGTTCGTACAGAATAAATTTTTGATCTCTCATATTTACTAATAAATTACCCATAATGACCTCCTATCATTATGTTCCGGAAACATCCGGAGAAAAAACGGGACTTTTCAATCCCTCAATAATAACACCTAAGGCTTCCTTAACGTCACATCGAATCCTATCTTTTCTTGTCGATTCTTTCCCGGTAAAAAGATGGAGAGAAATAACTCCGTTAAGCAATCCCCAAACAACATTCCTGCCTTTTATAAAATATTTCCTGTTGCAAAATTCACCTGTCTCGAAACCCCGTTTTAATATCATGTTAACCACCTCAACCGATTTGTTTGTTGTGCGAATCATATGGTTGTTCATTTCTTCGGAGAAATTCAGATGATCCGCCTGTAGCATAAAAGTCATCAAAATCCTGAACAATTCCCTGTCATTAAGGAAGAAATTAACATAGACATCAGAAAACTTGCGCAGCACATCTGCGGCACTTCCACCTTTATCAATAATATCAGACACTTCCTCGTTGAACTTTTCAATATCATCCAAAAGGATTTGAGCGTAGATCTCTTCTTTACTATTGAAATAGAGATATACCGTTCCCTTGCTTATTTGAGCTTTCTTGGCAATGCTTTCAACAGAAACAGATTGGTAGCCTTTTTTAAAAAATAGCTGCTGTGCGGCTTTAAGAATTGCCATTTTCCTCTGTTCTTTTTCTTTTTTTCTTCTGCTGACAGTAACCAACCTTTTATCTCCTACCTTAAAATCTGCATTGATCTGTATCTGATCAAAAATGGACCTTCCAAGACCAAAAATTCGAATTATCGGCTTAAATGACCCTCATTCACATAATGAACACTGGCCACTTAATGACCGCCGGTCATTACTCTCTAGACAAATAGATTCCCAATGTCAAGAAAAAAATAACAATTTTAGATTTATTTTGGGTGATTTTGAAATAACATTCCCATTTCAGTATGTTAAGAAAAATGCTGAACAAATAAAAGACAGATCATAAATCAGAAATAAATTGACATACTTCAAACCTTGTGTTAGGCAGAAAATCGATTTCACGCAATAAAATGAGACCTTTGCAAAATGCTTAATTTCGTTCAAGTT
>CAZKGS010000417.1:0-1664 GCA_964552105.1 uncultured Syntrophaceae bacterium | reverse complement strand
GTCATGTTTCCTAAGATACATTCAAGAAGTGTTTAGAATGCCTAAAGATATTATGAGACCTTTGCAAAACAGGGAAACATGGTTTTAAGAGCGAATTAAGTTTTTGGAAGAAACAAGCCTAAATGTCAAAATCCAAATGCCAAATCAAATCCAAATGATTAAATGTAAAAAATCGAGTCGCTCCTGCGGAAGCGGTAGTCCATAGATACTTGAAAGAACTGGATTCCCGCTTCCGCGGGAATGACAAAAGAGTAGAAATTCGAGTTTTCACAAAACCATCAATTTTGGATTTTGTAATTTGTCATTATTCCTTTCCCTTGGAGGCATCCAATGGAGTATCAGGTTATTATAATCGGTGGCGGTCCCGCTGGTATATTTACTGCGCTGACCCTGAAAGAACTGGGCATTGACAGGGTAATCCTGTTTGAGCAGGGAAAAGATCTCGACAAAAGGCAGCGTAATGATCCCCGGGATATTCTTTGCGGCTGGGGAGGGGCGGGCGCATTCAGCGATGGTAAACTTACCCTATCTACGGAAGTTGGGGGGCATCTTGGAGAATTCCTGGACCAGAAATCATTTTATCAGCTTCTTATTGAAGCTGACAGAGTCTTTGTTGATCATGGAGCTCCGGACCGATTATTCGGTGATCTTTCACACGAAGTGGACGCCCTTGCGGATAGAGCCCGACAGGCTGATCTTGAACTAATCCCGACACGGATCCGCCACATCGGCACCGAAAATTGCCGTAATGTCATTGCCCGCATGTACGAAACTCTTTCAGATCAAATAGAAATACAGACTGATTGTAAAGTTGAAAGGCTTCTGGCTGAAAATAAAAAGATTAATGGAGTCAAACTGGATAACGGCAGGATACTAAACAGCCGGTTTGTAGTGGCAGCTCCGGGACGTTCAGGCGCCAGCTGGATGAAAAAGGAAGCGGAATCACTATCTCTTAGAACCAAGGCCAGTCCTGTGGATATCGGTGTGCGGGTGGAACTGCCCGCAATAATTCTGAAAGAGATCACAGATATTACTTACGAGTCCAAACTTGTCTACTACTCCAAAACATTCGACGACAGGGTCCGCACATTTTGCATGAACCCATATGGTGAAGTGGTCAATGAGGAAAATGCCGGAATTATAACTGTTAACGGTCACAGTCATGCTACGAAAAAAAGTGAAAATACCAATTTTGCCATACTGGTCAGCAGTACTTTCACAGAACCCTTTGATGACCCCATAGCATATGGTCTTTACATTGCGCGTCTGGCAAATTTAATCGGCGGCGGTACAATTATTCAGAGACTGGGTGACCTTCTGGCCGGCAGACGTTCCACGAAGGCACGAATTGAACGTTGCCTGACAAATCCGACTCTTGATAACGCTACTCCTGGTGATTTGAGCTACGTTTTCCCATACAGACATTTACTAAGTATAACAGAAATGCTTCAGGCCATGGACAGTCTTGCTCCCGGAATAAACTCACGTCACACTCTTCTCTACGGTGTGGAAGTGAAGCTCTATTCCAACAGAATCCACGTGTCTCAGGATCTGGAAACAGATGTAACGAATCTCTTTGCTATAGGTGACGGCGCAGGTATCACGCGAGGCCTCCTGCAGGCTTCTGCCAGTGGAATTCTGGCTGCCCGTGCTATTGCGTCACG
>CAZKGS010000416.1:0-1673 GCA_964552105.1 uncultured Syntrophaceae bacterium | reverse complement strand
TTCCTGCCATTTTAGAAAGGCAGTGGTAAGGGCTTTCATGCCCATGGTCATGTATGTCTGGATATAGACGCCCTCTTTGGTTTTTTTAGGGGGATACTCAAAGTGCCAGTTTTGTTTAACCTCTCGAAAGAGCTTATTTTCCATGAGGCTGCGGTCATCATAACGATCAAAGGTTACGAAGGGATCTTTTACATCTATATTTGTCACAAATACGACCTGTTTTTCAAACGGGGGAGTTTTGTTGTCCCATTTTTTGACAACTACTGCATTTAAAGGGATGGGTTCGTAATCCTTCTTGGTAGTATTGGCTTTGGAGCCCTCTGGGTTAAACCAGTCACAGGTCAAAAGATCTGGCACGCCCACCAGAGCGGTGAGCACTTTTTCGGTGTATTTCTTTTTGCCATAGCCATGAGCAACTTCAATTTCACGAGTAACAGGAGGAAAACTTTCAGAGTCTAAAGCTAACTGACGGGCATCCCTGGTTGCATCCATATTTCTCTTTAAAGGAATGACAAACTCGATCCCCTGTCGATCAATCTCATAGAGGACCTTTCCGTCAAGGAACCCGCGATCAATGACCAGAGAATCAATGATGCTGGATATCTTTACATTTTCTTTGGCTTGTTCCAAGACCGCAAGGACATGCAGATTGTCCGGTTTTTCGATTGTATCGATTTTTATAGCCAAGGGTATGCCCGTCTTGATTTCATAAATGGCCCAGACCTTCCACCCATAAAGGGTCACGGATACTTCTTTGAGTTCGCCGACTTTCCGATAACCGCGGGCCTTAGGCTTGACTTTACGGGTGACTGAACCACACCCCTTAAATTTGCTGGTGGTTTCATACAAGGTGCAATCACATGAGGCATGTATCTTTTTTGGGAAAATCCCCTGTTTTGCTAATTGCTGAATACAGCGGTTAAAGAAATTTTCAATCCGTCTGGGGGTAATGGTGACAATATGGTTTGCCACCGTATCGACACACAAAGAGCCTCTGATTTCAGGCATAGGTGTCTTGCGAAGTTTTGTTCCCCGGTCGCAACTGCCAGATTTTACCTGATGGGCATTGAAACCGCACATGGTCATGAGGAGTTCATCGGTTAACAACAGATCACTGATTTCATCTATCGTTTTGATGGAACCAACAACTTTCATCAAAAAGACAAGCACTATCTGGAAGAAGGGAACATTTTTTCTTCGTTGTTTTTGTGGATTAAGATGTTCCAAATGAGGAAAGACTTCGATCTCCTGTAGATAATTGAAGAAGGAATCAAACAAGGTTGCCTCATCCATGGCGTAAACCACATCCATCTCACGGCGATGGAAGAGGTGGTCTGCAATTTTGGCATCATCGCGCTCAGCGGTGTGCCAGAATAGACGGTTACAGAGAGTTTCCTGGAGTTGATCCCGGGTGGTCATGTCCTGAAGTTAAGCATAAATATGGGCGGATGTCAAGTTGGAGAAGTGCCGTATTGGTAATGATATCAACCACTTAGAGCGACGTTCTATATGGATCCGGGGGCGTTTCCGTTGCCTCGCGTATATCCCCTCATGTGTTCACATGTGATTGTGGGCTCACGTGCCTCTTATACGCTTTCAGGCCCCTTATCGTGGAAGGCTTGAATTGGAAATGAAAATTAAGAATTGACAGTCTGTTTGAAAAAAATTCAATT
>CAZKGS010000415.1:0-1686 GCA_964552105.1 uncultured Syntrophaceae bacterium | reverse complement strand
AGTTAGAAGTTTTTCAAATTGACGATTCTTTACCTGCTCCTAATTTTCGGATTGTTGCTGGCCCACCTCCTTCCAAGAGGAGGCCTGTTCCTTATGAAATATCTCCGAGAAATAAGCGATATCAAGAATTCTTTGATAAACTTCGTGCAAGAATTCTCAATAGCGAACCGAATTTTACAAGAGTAAAAGCCCTGCCTCAGTCATGGTGAGGTTTAGGAATTGGAAGAAGTGGTTTCTCAGTTACTTCAGCTTTTACAATTGATAATAAATTTAGAGTTGAGATTTACATCGACACAGGTAAGAGAGAAAATAACGATTTTGCATTTGCCGAACTAAAGGAAAACAGCGTTTCAATTCACGAAAAAGTTGAGAAAGAACTTGTTTGGGACTCTTTGCCTGATAGCCGTGCTTGTCGTATCTATATCGCCAGAGATGGAACGATCGATGATGATGAATAAAAGCTGAGTGAAATTATTGAATGGGCCTCCCCTTTAATAATAAAATTCAGGAAGGTCTTTAGCCCCTTGGTCAGAAATATCCAAATTGATGAATAAATAATGGGGGATGAAGAGGGTCAAATCTTTATCCTTGACTCAAAAATAAAGAATTGATTCCTCTAAATATCTAATCGGGCAACAGCCCGTCAAGGCCCAACCTCATAAATCACGACAGCGCGCCTCCCTGAGCAGCGCCGTCCGGCAACCACAATTTCATCAAAGCCTCATCTTAGTCTCAACTGGCATAATCTTCCGTCTCGTGCTAGACTCCGTCGAATAATAAACAATAATACATGTGACAGAGAGGATATATTATGAGTATAGTAACGATCATGCCATGTCTTGATATGAAGAACGGCCGAGTAGTAAAAGGAATACATTTCGTTGATCTCAAAGATGCGGGCGACCCTGTTGAAAACGCAATATATTATCAGAAAGAAGGCGCCGACGAGCTGGCTATGCTGGATATTGCGGCAACTGTAGAAAACAGAAAAACACGACTCGAATGGGTCAAGAATGTCTCCTCAGTTATTGACATTCCCCTCACGATGGGTGGCGGTATAGCCTCTCTTGAGGATATCGAGATGGTTCTGGAAGCCGGTGCCAACAAAATATCCATGAACAGCGCTGCTGTCAAAGACCCTGATCTGGTAAGACGCGCAGCAACACAATATGGTTCTGAAAGGGTGACCGTCGCCATCGATGCCAGGAGAAACAAGGACATGCCGTCCGGATTTGAACTCGTTGTATCCGGGGGAACAAAACCGGTCGGACAGGATGCCATAGCGTGGGCAAAACAATGCCAGGAACTGGGTGCAGGTGTCATCCTGCCAACAAGTATGGATGGAGATGGTACGCAAGCCGGTTATGATCTGGAATTCACCAAGGCAATTTCAGATGCAGTCGATCTACCCGTCATTGCTTCAGGTGGAGCCGGAACTCTTGAGCATTTCTATGAGGGTGTTGCAAAGGGTGGTGCTGATATTCTATTGGCGGCTTCTGTTTTCCACTATCGCACCTTGAGTATCAAACAAGTAAAGGAATATCTAAGGGATAAGGGCCTGCAGGTAAACCTATAGCGATTTTGGTAACTTTTTCTTGACTTTTTTTGCAATTATCGTTGGGCGGCGGGCGGGGGTCGGACCAAGACAACTAATTGAAATAATGTATAAATGTGTTAAAAAAAGGC
>CAZKGS010000414.1:0-1689 GCA_964552105.1 uncultured Syntrophaceae bacterium | reverse complement strand
CTTTAAAAAATCCACCCTTGAGTTCCACCTCAGGGCCAATCTGGCAGTCAACGATTGTAACCGGTGATTCATATCCTACTTTTGTTCCGGAGCAGATGAGGGTCTTTGCACCATATATCCTGGTTCCGCCGTAGAGGGTGACATCGTTGCCTGAAATCCTGTCGATATCCACCTCTTCTCCGACTTCAACGGAGAAGGGAGTCGGGATATTTACCCCTTTTCTCATCAACTGGATTATCCTGTCCGGAAATTCTATTTCCATTTTCATTGTTATCTCCCTTCTACCTCTTTCCCTTTTATTTTCTCCATTGCTTTTGAAGCGCTAAATCTCATTTCCACATACGCCGCATCGATTCTTTCCGCCTTCTTGTACGCAATAAGTGCTTCGTGGTATTTCTTTTGCCGGAAGAGGGCTACAGATAAGTTATATGCCGCTTTAACGTAATTCGTATCAAGCCTAAGTGCTGTTTTAAAGGCATCCTCGGCTTTCACGCATTCTTTCATGGATAAGTAAGCAGCCCCCATATTGTTGTATGCAATTGCGTAATCAGGGTCTAATGCAATTGCCTTTTTGAAGGAATTAATTGCATCCGGTATTTGGTTAAGCTTGTAATATGTGAACCCGAGTGCATTGATATATTTTGCATTTTTACTATCCTGCAGGACAAGCTTGTTATATTTAATAATCTCTTGCTCTAAATCTTGTGTTTTGGACTGGTCGTTGGCAAATGCAGACATGGTTATAAAACAGAATATCACCAATATTGGTATCAGATGTTTAGTAATCATTTTTATTCCACCAAAAGTCATTGTTTTCTACAGGATCACAAACTTTTGTTTCGCCGTTGATCTTAATTAAAGGAGAGTATCTTGCCTCATTGGATTCATGCTGAAGTCTGTCAAAAGTCATTATGAATCCAATAATTGCCCCGTGTTTCTTGATTGCCAAGAGGCTGTAACGTGAGCATGAAGGGTGGTGTGAACATCTATGTCCCCAATACGGGGACAGGCATTTTTGATAAAAGATGACAGGGGCTGACAGGATTTTATTAAAAGTATTTGGAGAAAGCTTCTTATTTTCCGATTGCACGTCAGGAGTTGTTTTAAGTGAATTTTGAGGAGCTCGAAGCAGATTCTCGCTGTAGGCAGAATTCGACATAATCATTATTATAAATACTGTGCAAAAAAAACAGAACCTTATCGGTTTCTTACCTGAAAAATTAAAATTTCGGTTGAGGTGAAACATGAAAACTCCCAAATCCTGAACTAAAAGTAAAACCTGAACATTATGGACATATTGGGTGTTTTTCTGATTTCGTTTTCTGTCAAATCAAAATTTTGCAAACTCTTTTTGAAAATATCTTCATCAATTTTCCTGTTATATTTATGAGCTCCACTGGTGGCACTATAAATATTCCCCGTGTACCATCCGACCTCAAAAATGGTCAATATTCCTCCCACTGCGCAATTGTCATTATCAAAAGCTTTGTAAGCTCCCAGGATAAATAGCGCGTTAAGGACAAACGAGCATATGCCGTCTTTATATCGTTCATTATAAAATTGGCCACTCCCGGGTAATATTGCGGACATGGCACCAGCAAGCTTTGGTGATTTGTAATTAATATTTTTTTTTACGTGTATAGTTTGTTCGATGATGTCTATCTCTTTTCCTATCTTTTGTTTGGTAAA
>CAZKGS010000413.1:0-1691 GCA_964552105.1 uncultured Syntrophaceae bacterium | reverse complement strand
AAAATTCCAAAATATAAAAAGAGTCATGATTTAATATTTCAATCCGCCGGAGGCGGACAAGGGCATGATTCCCCGCCCCTTGGGGCGATTATGGATATTCCGATTGATATCCCGCTGCTCTGCGGTGGGGTAGTTCATTTTCTTCCCGTGCTTATTGAGAAATAAAACCCATATCAGTATAGAACCCGGGGTTTGATCCTGAAATCCTTTCTCGATGATATTCTTTAAATGAGTCAAGAGCAGGTTTGATCCCTTTATCACCATTAATTCGATAGGTTAAGCTAAGATGTAAAGAATTAGGATGGATTAAATCACAGATCACAATGTGACCCCAATTCACCTTGCTGTCCACTCCCGCAAATTGTTGGAAGTTTTTCTCTTTATTTCTTTCTTTTGTCTTTTAAATAAACTGCCTTTGAGGGGCCATCGCCCACTGTTCTTTCTTCGATCTGGAATAGCTTTGTTGCTGCCACAAGTTCACCTAACTTTTTGTATCCATAGTTTCGCGGGTCAAACTCTGGGGCCTGCTTGGCAATGGTGCTTCCCATCGGTGCAAGATGAGCCCATCCACTATCATCTGATGATGCCTCGACAGCATTCCTTAATAGATTGACCAGCTTCGTATCCTGCTTTAGCGCATTAGAAGATTTTCGTTTTATGGATAGAGTGTCATCTTCTTTGGATGTCAAAACCTCTGTATATATAAATTTGTCACAAGCGGAAACAAAAGGTTCTGGCGTTTTTTTCTCTCCAAACCCATACACGACAAGACCCGATTCTCTTATTCTTGAGGCCAATTTGGTAAAATCGCTATCGCTTGAAACAATACAAAAACCATCAAATTTATTTGTATAGAGCAAATCCATTGCATCAATTATCATGGCGGCATCTGTAGCATTTTTCCCTACTGTATAGCGAAATTGTTGTATTGGCTGAATTGAAAGAAGCAGCAAAACTTCTTTCCAGCTCCTTAAGTGAGATCCGGTCCAGTCTCCATAGATCCTCTTGACGTTTGCGGTTCCATATTTCGCTATTTCTGCCAACAATCCCTCTACGATTGAGGGTTGGGCATTGTCTGCGTCAATCAATACTGCTAATTTTTGTGTCGGCACGTTAGTCATAATCCCTCCTTATTCTTTTAACATAATACTAGACGGCTTAAAAGATGTATATTACGCCTTTAAATGAGACAAAGACTATAAAAGAAAATCAATTCAATATATTAGTGCTATCTAAGCAAAAAAAGCAAAGAAAAGTACGCCTCAAATACTTGATGTATCAACTTAAAACTTAGGGTTTAACCCTGAAATTTTTCTCAATGATATTCTTTAAATGAGTCAAGAGCAGGTTTGACACCATTCACATTCACTTTTATCCCTTCTTTCGAAAACACAACCTGCCACAACTGATTCCTTCTTGCCCTGAAACTGCCCGCACATGAAAGAAGATAATAGGTCCACATACGGTAAAATCTTTCATCATACGTATTGTTGATTTTGTTCCAATTTTTTGTAAAATTGTTGTACCAGGCCATCAAAGTTTTATCGTAATATTGCCCAAAGCTATGCCAATCTTCGAGTACAAACAATCCTTCGGCTGCCGCAGTGATCTGTTTGGCCGACGGCAGCATTGAACGCGGGAAAATATACTTATTAATCCACGGATCTGTTGACTTCCCTGAAGTGTTTCCA
>CAZKGS010000412.1:0-1717 GCA_964552105.1 uncultured Syntrophaceae bacterium | reverse complement strand
GGAAAGATATTGGCCCTTCAGCTCTATGTCTGATGATTGATTCTTTCCTTTATATGTTTTCCTGATTAATCTTTTGGGTAGATGGGAAATGGTTTTGGGGATAATGAGCGCAGCGATAGTTAAATAACGGCTTGAACCGCCGTTACGATATGGTTTATCAAGGGACCACCCAAGGTCCCCGCTTTCATCGAGGTAAACGTTCATAATAGAAAAGCGGCCCCTGGATCCGGTGTGCCCACAGCACACTTATGACACATATTGCAGCATCACGGTTATCCCAGGATTTACCCGCTCTTAAATAAACCTCTAATGGGAATTATCCTGCTTGTCAAGTTAATTCTTTACGTGTCATGGCTATATAACTCCATCACTCAATTAACATTTACGCCCCGTTATTATAGCTGTCGGCCCGACGCCATCCATGCGTTTAATGTCTGAAAACCCGGTTTGCATTAACCAGCTTCTTACTTCAGACTCCGTGTAGGTATCTCCGGACTCGGTATTGACGACCATGTTCAAGGCAAAGAGAGCGCTGAAAAACGGGCCACACCGGTCCTCATCCATAATGAAATCCACGATGACAATCTGACCGCCCTGATTGAGAGCCTTTGCTCCTTTCTCAATAAGAGTCCGGTTTTGTTCAGATGAGTTACTGTGAATAATGGCTGACAGAAAAACAAGGTCAAAGCCTCCCCCGAATTCGTCGATGTGATAATCACCCTCTATAACCTCAATCCTGTCGCGCATACCGGACTCATCTATATATTTTCCGGCTAAAGGAACAACATCGGGCAGATCAAAGACAGTAACAGTGATGTCCGGGCGTGCATTTACAAAGCCCATAGCATAGGCACCCGAACCACCCCCAACGTCAAGCACCCGCGAGACACCCGCAAGATCGAGCCGGGCTATTACTTCTGCCGAAGCCTTGACCGCCCGGTAATGCATCGCTTCAATAAAAGCCGTAGTCCACCGGGAATCTTCTTCTTTTAGCGACTTATCAGTTGCCCTGCCCCCCTTTTTGACTGCGTCTGTCATTGTACTCCACGATTTCCAGAGATGAACCGTGTGCATGAGGCCGCTCATGTAATCTTCTTCACCCTTTACGAGATAACGGACGGCCGTCTCAGTATTTGAGAAACGTTTGTTCTCCTTACGTATCAAACCCAGTGCACATAATGCGTTCAGCAGCCGGTCCGTAGCCCGGATATCAGTGTCTGCTATGATTGCCACTTCATCCGATGTAAGTTTTTCACGACCAAGGATCGTAAACAGATCCAATTCAAAGGCACTCAAAAGCACGCGGCTTCTCTTAAAGACCATCGCCATTTGCTGGATCTGTTCCGGCGATGATATTCGATTATTCCCGTCACTATGATCATCCATATCTTTTCTCTCCTTCATTAAACCTGTATTTTATCAGGTTAACCGGTTTATTTATAACCTTTCCTTCTGACAGAATACAATAAAATATTTGGGGTCGTACAGTGCGGGAATCAATTTATCTTGTATAATAATGACTCATTGATATAAAATCAGATCGGTCTTGCCCGTGTATAAGAAGTTTTTTGATTTTAAAGGAGGAGAAATTCATGAAAAGTTACCGTAAGGAATTGTGGTTTAATGTACCCACAAGGAGGGCTTTTATTAACATTACGCCACAGGTAAATGAATGCTTACGAGAAAGTGGAATCAGAGAAGGCCTCTTGCTCTGTAA
>CAZKGS010000411.1:0-1752 GCA_964552105.1 uncultured Syntrophaceae bacterium | reverse complement strand
AAGAAACAAAGACTCATACGGAGAACATGGGGATCGAAAGGATGAGTCGGCTCATTCTGAAAGACTTGCATTTACCGGCAGGATAGCCGCCAGTATAGCTCATGAGATAAGAAATCCGCTGGGCAACGTGTCCATGGCTGTACAGCAGCTTGGGGATGCCTTTACCGAAGATAGCCCCTGGGCCAAACATATTGAGGTGATTATCAGAAATACGGAGAGGATTAACTTTTTGATTACCGAACTCCTTAACTGTGCCCGGCCGCCGAAACTCAATATCCAGCCTCATGATATTCATGAGATTTTGAAAAGCATCCTGGATTCCATAAACACTAAGGTCGGATCGCAACAAATAGAAGTGAGTGAAAGGTTTAAATCACAAATGCCGCTGATAACTGTCGACAAGGAACAGATCGAACGGGTTTTCTCAAACGTGATGATAAATTCCCTTGAGGCTATGCCCCGCGGAGGCAAGATGGCAATAACTACAGAGATTGAAGAGGGTTTTATTATCGTGAAGATCAAGGATACGGGGGAAGGGATCCCTGAAGAAGATATTATCAGGATATTTGACCCTTTTTTTAGCACTAAACCCTCGGGAGTAGGCCTGGGGCTATCTATCACTTACGGGATCGTTGTCAGCCACGGTGGTACAATAGGTGTTGAAAGCGAGTGGAACAGGGGCACTCTTTTTATGATCTCTTTGCCGATAAAATAGAGCCTGGAGGAAAGTTCATGAAAGAACTAAAATACGATATCAGAAGAGGAGCGGATACATACAGGTTGATCTATCACGCCAGGCTGAAAAGCTGGATTCTAAAGGGTATTATAAAACGTGATGAAGCCCTCGTCTGGCGAAGCGGGCTTTCAGGCTGGCGTAAACCTGAAGAACTCAAAGAACTGAGGCCTTTTTTTGAACAGCGGGAAGAAGAGTGTCTAAGAAGGAAAAAAGGGGCTGCAGAACCGCGCCTGTTTCCGAAAAAGCGGATAAAGAATATCTTGATAATAGACGACGAAGGGGACTTATGCTGGCTCTTGTCCAATACCTTACAGAAAAAAGGGTATAATATATCGACTGCCAATACCATAAGTGACAGCATGGCCCGCCTCAAGGAGATACCTGATTTATTGTTTTTAGACTTGAAACTGCCTGACGGGGATGGAATGGACCTGCTTCCCAGGATCAGAGAGATAACCCCGCAGACATTGGTAGTCATCATTTCCGCCTATGGCAGCGAAGAAAAAAGAGGAGAAGCAAAGGAAGAAGGGGTCTACAGTTTCCTTGACAAGCCGTTTACTGAGGAAAAGATTTTGGAAGCCATAGAACAATTTCAAGAGAAGGATGAACTTAAGCATGGGTAAGGCAATCGGCATAGATCTGGGAACAACATACTCGGTAGCAGCCATCATTGAGAATGGATGTGCCAGAGTGATTAAGAATGCTGAAGGGGAAAACCTGACTCCTTCCGTTTTTGCCGAAACGGCACAGGGGCATAAACTGGCAGGTTCGGTGGCCAGAGGGCAGGCTTCGGCCAATCCCGAAAAGACCGTATTGTCTATAAAAAGACATATGGGTACCGATTATCGGGTTTCCATAAATGGTCGAAGATACTCCCCCCAGGAGATATCAGCCTTTATCTTACAAAAGATAAAAGCCGATGCGGAGAAATGTCTGGGTGAAAAAGTAACGAAAGCCGTAATCACGGTTCCCGCATATTTTAATGACGGACAGCGTCAGGCAACCCGGGAGGCCGG
>CAZKGS010000410.1:0-1756 GCA_964552105.1 uncultured Syntrophaceae bacterium | reverse complement strand
CATGAAAGAAACATCAAAAAACATATTACGCGCTCTTAGGAACGCGTACTGGTATCAGGATCATAACTCCATAGGGTACCCTATGGACATGATCCATGATGTAGCCATTGTTGAGAATATCGACAATGAAGAAAGAAAAATCTTCTTTTTCTTTGTGAAGAGAGGTTATTTTTCCACATACTCCTTGTTACCGTCAAGGGGTATGGAGACCTCTGCATATCAAGGATTTATATCCGAACTAGAAAGTTATGAAACCATGATCATATCCTATTACGGTCAGGTATTAGCCTATGATATATCAGAAGATGCATCAAAGAATTTCTATTATCGGGAACTGATCACCCTGATATGTCAGGGGTACCAAGAAAACATACTATAAGGAGAAAACCATGACAATACATAAAAAAATCCAAAAATTACTAGACGAAAACAAAAACGAATTACCCTCCTATGCGTGGCCCGGTATGTATCCTCTATTTTACATCACAGCCGACTGTGCCGCGCTTTGTCCTGTTTGTGCCAATATGGCAGTGGAAAACGGATTAGCAAATGATCCAGCTGATACCCAGTGGTATATCATCGAGTATGAAACAAATTGGGAAGATGAACACTTCTATTGTGAACACTGCTCGAAGCGTATAGAGTCAGCCTATGGAGATGATGAGGAATGAACAAAATTATATTTCATCAACACATCGGAGCAGTGAATTTAAATTACCTGATCCGAATGAGTATAGACTTCATATTTATTAGTATATACCAGTCCTTCACTGGTATATATGTATTGGGATATAACGATTATACTAATGAACAATATCCCATTTGCGCGACTATCAGATCGTCAGATCTGCCCTATCTAATTAGACGCGCGACTCATATTGCGCGCAATCTTCAGAGAACAGACTAATAACCAATTATTTTAAGCAGGTGAATAAAATGGTAACCTATGCAGAATTTTACAATGAAAATAAACGAGATTTAATCGGATCTGACAGTGTATGTATAGTAGATGGTAGAAAAACCATAAACAATCAGATTGATGATGCAATATTCATAGTATCGAAAAAGAAACGTGTAATGTATCCATTTCCGACATATTTACGATTATTTACCGGATCTATCAGAGAACCACACTTTATTACTGATTATGTAAAAATATATAATGAGTGAAAACCTAGCATTCCTCTATAAAGAGGAAGAAACCACTTACACTACCGGTGATTACCAGCGCGCGGCTAAAGTTCGAGTCGAAATACAGAGATGGGTTAGACAAATTAACCCGAAATGGTGATAACTATGATAGAAATGAAAAAATTAAAACAGATCGGATTAATCCAATTCCTAAATAATGAGAAGTGGGATTATGATTATGTTACCATTGACGGAATAGATTATTTTCAATGGGAAGATGAAACACCTTGTATCGCCATACAGGAGTTAATATCTACTTTAACAGAACCAATAAAAGAACGGATAGCACAAGGGGATGAAATAGAAATGCATACCCAACTACTACAATGGCTCCAGAGTAGGATAGATCTATACTACAAATTATCAGAATAATAAGAGTGTGTTGATCAATCGCAATTTCACATACAACAAAAGATTTATATGTTGATAGAACGCACCTTTATGTGCACCAGAAAACAAGAGGAAAGAGGGAAATCTTCTTCTTCCTTTTCTTTTGTTGAGACCGTTTGTCGACTATTTTTGATAACCCTTACCAGTTTTGATATGTCACAATCACCGTGCCCGA
>CAZKGS010000409.1:0-1774 GCA_964552105.1 uncultured Syntrophaceae bacterium | reverse complement strand
GTGTTGAAAGCCCTTTTCTTTTAGAAACTTCAGCGCTTCCTGGGCATCTGTCGAGCCCTGCAGGACATTTTTGGGCTTTTTGCTCATCGCTTCTTCTGCCCGCAAAAGGCCCAGCACCTTCAGTGTCCGGTCTGCTCCGACAAAGTCTGCAATGTATTTATTTTTGGGACGGGTCAGTATGATTTCGGGCGTGTCATATTGAATCAGCCGTCCTTCCTGAAAAATGGCAATTTTGTCGCCTATCTTTATGGCTTCGTGGATATCATGAGTTACAAATGCGATGGTCTTTTTAAGCTTGTCCTGCACCCTGAGAAACTCATTTTGAATTTCTTCCCTGTTGATGGGGTCAATGGCCCCGAAAGGTTCATCCATGAGCAAAATCTCAGGGTCTGCTGCCAGACATCGTGCTACTCCGACACGTTGCTGCTGTCCTCCTGAAAGCTCTGCTGGGTAGCGATTGCGAAAAACGTCCGGCTCCAGTCGCAGCATCAGGAGAAGTTCGTCTACCCGCTCCCTGATCCGCTTTTCGTCCCAGCCCAGCAAATGTGGAACTGTGGCAATGTTTCCGTAGATGGTCTTGTTTGGGAAAAGTCCGATCGCCTGAATAGCGTATCCCATGGATTGCCGCAACTTGACCTGATCGACAGACATAATATCCTGTTCGTTAATCGTAATTGTTCCGCGGGTTAAGTTAATAAGTCGGTTGGTGAGTCGTAACAGAGTCGTTTTCCCACAACCGGAGGGTCCTAAAAAAGTGACCACCTGTCCCTTTTCAATATCAAAAGTCACATTGTCCAATGCGGTGATCGTATCTCCCCCGGAACCGAAAATCTTTGTTACTCCTTCATATCGGATCATAGCAGGCATTACTCCCTGAGTTATTCTATTGGATTCTTTCTGCGTTTTTTGCGCAGATATTGGCGGAAAGTAAATTCAAAATCCGAAGTATGAAATTCGAAACAATATCAAAATCTTAAACTCGAATGTCCAAAACTGTTTCGAAAATTTGTTATTTGATATTCGAATTTCGGATTTGCCGCCTTAAGCAGGCATGATTTTTCAAAGATCTCTATTCATAAGAGCGTTTTTAATGGCATACAATGATTAAAGAAAATGAGGAAGATAACATCTTTATATCCCGAACTTTCAAGCTCAATCCAGCCCCGATTTATACTGGCTCTGAAACAGCAAAAAGGCATCGTTCACGTTTTCAAATTCTACGGAATGGTTCTTACATCCGTTACGCGTGCAAATTTTAATGATTCCGCCAAGTTCCAAGTGAAAACCAATCATAGGGGCCTTGCAGTCGCATATTTGATGTACAGGAAACGGGTTATGACAGTGGGGACATGAAAATTCAACAACAGAGCCAGGAATATCGTCTACATTTGTAAATAGTTTTTCGTAACTGCCGTAAATCTGACTCAGGTAAATATGACCTATCTTTTTGCCGACTTTTGCCTGAAGTTCGATAGAGGGAAGATCGTCTACCTGTATCTGTGAATTCATAAGAGACTTACTGCAGTTTGGGCATTTTACCAAAATTTTAATAGGACCTGTAACAGTCATACTACACCCCCTTGTCTTTCTAAACAGCATATTTAGTATAATTCTTTTCGCATGAAATTATTATAAAGCAATAGACATGTGCAGGTCAACGGAAAAGGCATTGCGAGACTTTTGCACAACGTTCCCTTTTGCCCAATTTCTGTGTCAGTCTCAAATTTCAATCCTCGAAATATCTAATATATTCCTATGCTTAAAATTTTCGCCT
>CAZKGS010000408.1:0-1781 GCA_964552105.1 uncultured Syntrophaceae bacterium | reverse complement strand
CTGGAAATGTCATGTATTTTAATATGGTTGCCAAGGAGATTATTGTTGTTGTTTCTCCTGAACCTACGTCATTTACGAGTGCCCATGCCTTAATCAAGGTTCTCTATCAAGGCTATGCTATAAAACGGTTTATGATACTTGTAAACATGGTCAGGGATTCCGATGAAGCTAAAGGTGTTTTCAGAAAATTGATGTATGCGACAGAGCAATTTATAAATATTTCCATTGAATACTTGGGGTATATACCCTGGGACAAAAATGTTCAGGAATCTGTGAAACGGCAACATTTATTGGCTGAGACCTTTCCATATTCCAGGGCAAGCAAATGCCTTTTGTCAATTGCAAGAAAACTGTGCCAGGAACAACCTGAATATTACGAAAATGGAACCATTAAATTATTTGGCAAGGCAATTGTTGATAAAGATGATAGATAATAAAGAGCGTAACAAGCAGGTTATAAAATATGCCCCTCTTGTTAAAAATATAGTGGAGAGGCTTGCCATGAGGTTGCCGGATCACGTAGATAAAAAGGATTTAACTAATATTGGTGTAATAGGGCTTATATCAGCTTTGGAAAGATTTGATAAGCGGAGAAATGTGAAGTTTGAAACGTATGCCAGATTCAGGATTCGAGGAGCTATATTAGATGAGCTGAGATCAAGAGACACCCTGTCCAGATCTGCAAGGAGCAAAGACACAAAGCTTGAAAAGGCATTGATAACATTACAGAAAGATTTGGGCAGACCGCCAACAGATGAAGAGGTTTCTGATTATTTTGGTATATCACTTGAAGATTATTATAAGCTTCTTGATGAAGCAAAGAGTATTTCCATTTTGAGCAGCGATGATCTGCCCCCTAATTATTGTGAAAAGTATGGCCATTATGACGTGTTAGAAAAGATTGATCAAGGCGATCCTTTTGCTATTATTACGCGCAATGAACTTAAAAAAATATTGAAGAATTCTATAGACTCCCTGCCTGAGAAAGAAAAAATAGTTTTATCATTATACTATTATGAGGAGTTAACGTTGAAGGAAATAGGTGCAGTCCTGGATTTGACAGAGTCAAGGATTTGTCAAATACATTCCCATGCGGTTTTGAGATTAAGGGGTGTCTTGAAAGAGTTAAAAGATGACGGAATGAGGTAAAAGAGAATCAAAGTAAAGTAAAATCATTCCATGAGAGATGAGATCGTACAGAATGTGATTTTACTTTAAATAATCTGATTTATTGTTATCGGAGATACATGAAAAAACATGTATTATGCTGATTCTTCTGCTATAGTAACCCAAGCTACAGTATTCATGCAAGGGGGATTTGAATCATGTCAGGGGGTATAAGCATAGGGGAAAAAGAAATATTCCAAGAAATGATAAACGAATTCGAGGCAACCTTTGTTCAAGAGCTTGTACCTGGAATTCTTCATAACTTTGCTAATCCTCTAAACGGAATTATGGGTCGGTCAAGACTTTTGCAACGAAAGGTAGAGAAAAGCTTTGAAAATATAAATTATGAGAAGAACATAGATGACGAAATTTTGGAAGAGCGTAAAAAAATTGTTCACGACATTGATTTGATTATAAATGAATCTGACAGACTTTTTAATTTGTTCAATGATGTAACAGGGAAATTGCAGAGACTACGCGATACTGCTGTTAGGAAAATTAACCTGTACGAGCTTATAGAAACCGAAATGGCATTCTTTAACTTTTACCTGGATTTTAAACACAATATTCATAAGGAATTGAAACTGGATAGACAAATTCCGGAGGTAACAGGA
>CAZKGS010000407.1:0-1791 GCA_964552105.1 uncultured Syntrophaceae bacterium | reverse complement strand
ACAATATCATGACCCTCGGTATGAATCACCCCATGGGACCACTCGCTCTTGGCGATCTGATCGGTCTCGATACCTGCTGGGCAATTATGGACGTCCTGCATAAGGGATTCGGTGATTCCAAATACCGTCCCTGCCCGCTTTTGAAAAAATATGTGGATGCCGGTTACCTCGGAAGGAAATCGGGAAGAGGCTTTTACGATTACAGCAAGTAATAAGCAGGGCGAGGTTTATCCCCGCCCGAAAATAGCCGACAGGAGAGGTACAGATAAATGGAATATAAAAATCTTCTTTTTACAGTAGAAGAGGGAGTTGCAACCATCACTTTCAACAGACCAAAAGCGCTTAATGCCATGAATTCGGAAACGATGGGAGAACTCAATGATGCTTTAACGAAATGTAAAGATGATGACAGCATCAAGGCAATTATCCTGACCGGGTCCGGAGAGAAGGCCTTCGTGGCCGGTGCGGATATTGCGGAGATGCAGAACCTGGAACCATCGGAGGCTCTTAAGTTCATGGAGCTGGGGCATGAAACATTAAGATTGCTTGAAACTCTTCCAAAACCTTCTATAGCTGCGGTGAATGGTTTCGCCCTCGGCGGGGGGACAGAAATTTCCATGGCCTGCGATATGAGGTTCGCGTCGGAAACTGCCCGCTTTGGCCAGCCGGAGATCCTTATCGGCCTTATACCGGGATGGGGAGGCACACAGAGACTTACCCGTCTTATCGGTATGGGAAGGGCCAAGGAGATTATAATGGGCGGCGGTCAATTAGATGCGCAGAGGGCCTATGAAGTAGGTCTGGTGAACAAAATTTATCCTGCTGACCAGATTATGGAAGAAACGAAAAAGTTTGCGAAGAAACTGGCACGCATGCCCGGCTTCGCAATCAAAATGGCCAAACACTCTATCAACTTCGGCTATGAACTATCGCTTGACAACGCTATCAGGCTCGAGGTGGAATGCTGTGCCCAGTGTTTCAGCACGAAAGACCAGAAAGAAGGAATGGCGGCCTTCCTCGAAAAAAGGAAACCGACCTTTATTGGTCGATAATTGAGGCTCACGGAAGCACCGGCGGGAAATAAACCCGCCGGATGTAACCGTGTATAGAGGCAAAATCTAAATAACCAAATCAATATAAGGAGGGGCTTTATGAATTTTGGACCAACTGAAGAACAACAAATGGTAAGGGATCAGGTGGCAAGGTTTGTCGATGAGGAAATTAAACCCGTCGCCGGTGATTTTGACAAATCTCACAAGCATCCTGAAGAGATCTGCCGGAAACTTGGTGAAATGGGAATCATGGGTGTTGCCATCCCCACGGATTACGAAGGAGCAGGAATGGATAATGTGACGTACGTCCTGGCCATGCTCGAGATTTCCAGGGGCTGCGGGAGCTGTGGTGTCATCACATCGGTTAACAACTCTCTCTATGGCTATCCGATCAACGCCTTCGGATCAGAAGAGCAGAAGAAGAAGTGGTTGCCTCCTGTATCCGGTGGAAAGGTTGAGGGCTGCTATGCCTTAACGGAATCGGGTGCCGGTTCGGACGCAGGCGCCCTGAGGTGCCGCGCTGAATTGAAGGGTGACAAGTATATCGTCAACGGCGTCAAAAAGTTCATCACTAACGGTAATGTGGCAAGCTATTGTGTCCTCGCAGCCAACTCGGATCTGGATAAGGGTTATAAGGGAATCATCAACCTCATCGTTGATCTGAAAAATACACCCGGTTTCTCTCTCGGAACAATCGAGGAGAAGATGGGAATTCTCGCTTCCGGTACGGCTGAACTGG
>CAZKGS010000406.1:0-1801 GCA_964552105.1 uncultured Syntrophaceae bacterium | reverse complement strand
ACTTTTCCATACAATGCATGGGCTACATCAGGTCATATAAGCAGAATATTTATCCCATCTTCGCTTTTCACAACCTGATCGCTTTCTTTTTCTCTGTAAAGAATTAGATTAAATTTGTCAGGCACTAAAGGTGAAACGATATATCTAATAGCAACACCAGGATCAGTATCTCGTTTTTGTAAAATTCCTTTAAACTTTTCTTTTGCGGTCGGTGTTACTTTCAACATTCTTTCTCCAAGGTAAAAATAATATATTTCCTTATTTGATATGTTTCGTAAGAATTTTTATATCTTTAGAAAAAAGTACTACTAACAATGTAAACCTTTTTTAGAACTTGACACTCCTGCAATAGAGGGAGATGGGGGAAAGCTGTGTTAACCCGATAATCCTATAATATTATAAAATATCAACTTGAAACCTTTGATTTAATCGAGCAGTGATTTTTTGCTTGCAATTAATACAAATTATAGTTAACATACAGTATATACAATATGTTAACTCTAAAATAGGAATAAATCAAAGATGATAGGCAAACAAAAGTCACAATTTACTTTATTAGACAGTGCATTCAGCGCTCGAACAAAACGCAGCCGCACTGATAAACTGCTTCGCAATATTGATAATTATGTCAACTGGGACAGCCTTGAATCTATTTGCATGCGGATGTATAAGGACACAAATCGCGGAAGGCCGAGTCTTCCGATCGTATTTGGATTGAAATGCCTTATACTTCAGTATTTGTATGGTCTGAGCGATCCGGCGCTTGAGGATGCCCTCATCGACCGCCTGAGTTTTCAGCGGTTTCTGGGCATCAGTTTTGATACAGAGATACCGGATTTTACGACAATATGGCGTTTTCGCGAACGTCTTATTAAGGCCGGTCTTCTGAAGAAGATATTCAAAAACGTCCTGAAACAGCTTGATAAAAGGAACGTCATTCTCCGCAAGGGGACGCTGGTTGATGCGACGCTTGTTCAGGCTGCTCGCAAGAAGAATAAAAATGACCGGGGGAATGATGAATCCGGCCGGTCTTCTCAGCAAGATCATGATGCAACCGGCACACAGAAAGGCGGCAGACAGTATTACGGCTATAAAGGCCATATCGGCGTTGATGAAGGATCGAACATTATTCGACGGGTGCGTTTCACCACGGCCAGTGTGCATGACTCGCGGGAGTTGAAAAATCTGTTGTGCGGTGATGAGCGATCTGTGTTCGCCGACAAGGCATATGCAAACGATACCACAAAAAGAACTATGAGAAAAAGCGATGTTTACTATGGTATTTTGGACAAAGGGAGACGAGGTCGTCCAAAGCTCTCCGGCAAGCAAAAGAAAGCAAACAAATGCAAGAGCCGTGTTCGCAATGCGGTGGAACGACCATTCGCTCACTTCAAACAGCATATGGGATACCGGACTGTTCGGTATGTTAATCTTAAACGAAACGAGCTTCAATTCATGTTCCTTTGTTTGATACACAATATTCGGCGAGGTATTATCCTCACTGCGTTTACAACGTAAATGGGTGCTCCAAAGAGGCTTGATTAGCCTTTGGGGATAGATAAATATCCAAAAAAAGGAGATTTTTCGTTTTATTGACAATTATTTCCGATTCTTATTTCGGTAATTTCTAAAATTTCCACTGGAAATTGCCACAGTTACTTAGATTTGGTTAATTCAAAGCTTTCAAATTAATAAATTGCCCAGCAAATTCCTTTTTGAATTCTATAAAGTATTTTTGTTGTAAAGTTAAAAGTAATATGTTATTCTTAAAGAGGCTATGGAGAAAAAAGAAAGTATAAAA
>CAZKGS010000405.1:0-1809 GCA_964552105.1 uncultured Syntrophaceae bacterium | reverse complement strand
TTGCTCTGGTAACGGAATATTTAACAACAGGAGAAGAGCTGATTACGGCCCCGATATCCCGGTAACATACCGTATAAACCTCGTCTTTGCGGTCACCGATACCTATGGAACCAAAGCTCTTTTCTTCGTCGGTTGCCATGATGGCGTATATGTATTGACCGTCTTCGGGCATCATCACTCCCTTATATTTCTGACGTTAGATACTCCGTCAGTTGGTCGAATTTCTCTTTGTTTTTGCCGGACATAAGTTCTTTGAAGTAAGCCCTGACCTTTTCTATATTTTTTACTTCTTTTACCTTGACATCTTTTGTTATATGTTGAAGCACTTCGTGAAAGGCCCCCATAAAAAGGACTCCTCTTTCTTCTTCTTTAAGGGTTTCATTAAGGGTATTCGCAACAAAACGATCTCTTTTCCCCATCATTCTATCTTTGTGGATTTTATAGTCTGCGTAAGCCGTGGTCCTTTCCCGGAGTGATTTTGTCTGGGAAAGTTTAAGAATGCGGTCATATTCTTCCTTAAGGAGCTTAACATCTTCCGTTTTTCGGATTTCTCCTCCTCTTTTCATCAAATCAAGTATAATCTGAAAGTTTATGCTTCCTTTTCGGGCTCCTTCCTCAATGATCTTCTGTCCTAATTCACCATCCGCCAGTAAGCCGTCCTGATAGATTTTCAAATTTCCGGCATCCAGTTTCTTGAAATATTCCTCGATTTTATCCCAGAATATGGTCACGCTCTGTTTATGCCTCTCCCACCGCTCTTCCCCGCATATATCGGCGCTTCTTTTATCGATATCCGAAGCGATGCTTCCCAGATCAGAGTCCACATGGATAATGGGAACATAGAGCAATTCTCTCATTATCTATACGCTCCCGGCTGTTCCAGTGGCTTGACAACAAGCCATTCTTTTACGTCTTTTTCCTTAAAGGAGCATTGTTCCCCATCGCAATAATCGCTGAGAAGCCGGTAGGCCCTCGATATATTCTCAAACCTCTTTTGCGCCTCCGCATCACCTGGATATCTGTCAGGATGAAACTTTTTGCTCAACTCCCAGTATGCCTCTCTGATTTCCAGTGCCGTGGATTCTTCACCCAAACCAAGCGTTTCCCTGGCTTCGCTTACATCTGAAAAATCCACCTTTTTTATTTCAAATGTACAGAAGCTGTATGGCGGAAGGGGGCCTACTATCCTGAAATTCACTTCATCCTGATATTTTTCATCCAGTTGATCCACCTTCGATTCAAATGTTTCTTTGTTATCTTTATTGATTAGAAAAGCGACATTCATTATCATGGAATCATCCATAACATCGTGGGCGCGGTGGGTTTCTGATTCCTTTTTCAAGACATCCAACATTTCGAAAGCATATTTCCCTCTTTTCCTGTTAATAGATGCCTTAACCATTTTTCCCAGGTTTATTCCGGCCTCGAGTCTCTGGTCAGGGGGCTTTGACTCTGCTTCTGCCTTAAGTTTTTTTATTTCTTCCTCTTCTCCAATTGCCTTTAAGACTGCGTCCAAATCGTTCCACATGGCCACCAGATCAAGCTCTATCTTATCTTCCATAGCCATGGAACTTGTTTTGATCTGATCATAACCCTTCTTCAGTATCCTTTTGATTTCCTCTTCTCCCTGTACTGCGGTCCCGAATTTCATCGGGATGATATTATGATTTCTCATGACCCTTTCGATAACGGCCTGATAGACGGCGAGGTGAAGAAAAAGAGTTTCTTTCGGCAGGGAATCAAATTGTATAGATGGGGAATCACTAACTACGGCGGCAATATCCTGATAAGGTTGTGTGTAAACTTCTC
>CAZKGS010000404.1:0-1813 GCA_964552105.1 uncultured Syntrophaceae bacterium | reverse complement strand
ATGTAAGGTAAGGGGATATGTGCAGTTGACGGCAGCAGATCTCCAGTAAAAACAACAGTTTCTTCCCGATAGTTAATAAACGGTATTACTTGACCATGCGTGTGTCCGTTAAATAATCTTACGGAAAAATTGGGGAAGAGGATACTGTCCCTGTCGATGAGCTTCAAATGGCCGCTATCCCCTATTGGAATTATATTTTCTCTCAAAAAAGACGCCTGTTCCATCCTATTTGAATTAACGGCCAGATCCCATTGTTGTTTACTCGTCCAGTATGTAGCATTCTTAAAAACCAGTTCAAGCTTTGTTCTGTCTTTACTGTACTTCACTCCTCCGCCACAATGATCAAAATGGAGATGGGTTAATACAACGTCGGTAATATCATCTGCACTAAAACCGTATTTGCCGAGTGAGCTCAATAAAGTGTCATTACTATTTAAACAATAATAACTGAAAAATTTTTTATCCTGCTTATCTCCTGTCCCATTATCAATTAAAATTTTCTGATCTCTATCAACGACCAGCAAACAGCGCATCGCCCACTTACAAAGATTATTTTCATCAGCTGGATAAATTTTTTGCCAAAGCGTTTTTGGAATAAAACCGAACATCACTCCGCCATCTAATTTAAACGTTCCAGTTTCTATTGGATATAGTTTCATTGCTCTTACAACGGTGCCATCTCGTTATGTTACAACTTGCAATAAAATAGTTATTGATAATTCTACCAATTATAGGCCTCTTTTAAAAGAACAAAAAAAGATAGCAGGGGAAACAATCGATTCACGCGACCCTCACATCTGTATTAAACAGAAAATAAGGTAGATTAGAGGGTTTATACAGACCATTCATCTTTCAGGGATTTTAAAAAAACCTTGTTGCTCTTTTTGTCTTTTCCCTGTTTAATATTTTTATAGCTCTTCTCTCTTCGGTGGTTTGTTTGTTTTTCGTGGGTTATCCCATGAGAGAGGCATTTCTTCCGGGTTCAATTAATTTCATATAACCTCGAGGTAAAAAATGGCCAATTTTGAGCTTAAAGGTAAAAAAGCGATTATTTTTGGTATTGCTGATGAACAGAGTATCGCATGGCACATTGCAAAAGCGCTCAATAAGGACGGTGTGAGGATTGCAGTCGCCTACCAAAAGAGAGTTGAAAACTCTATCAGGCCATTGATAGAATTGTTAGATGATCCGGTCTCGATGCCGTGTGACGTTGTCGATGATTCTTTACTTGACCGATTTTTTGAAAAGGTAGAGCAGGAATTTGGAAATGTTGATTTCCTGGTTCATAGTATCGCGTTCGCAAAGAAAGAGCATCTGCAGGGTAAATACTTTGAAGTTGACAGGCGCGGATATCAGATAAGCCAGGAGGTGAGCGCTTATTCACTGACGGAATTAACAAAAAGAACATATCCCATAATGAACGAGGAAGGTAGTATAATAACAATATCGTATATCGGTTCGATACGGGTCGTTCCGCACTATAATTTAATGGGTGTGTGCAAAGCTGCATTGGAAGCATCTGTGAGATACTTGTCTCGAGATGTCGGTGATAGAAAGATAAGGATTAATGCAATCTCTTCAGGGCCCATAAGGACACAGGCGGCATCGGGAATTACCGGGCTCGAAAAATTGCTGGATCATCAAATTAAAGTTGCACCACTCCACAGGCTCAATACTGCAGATGATGTTGCTAATCTCGCTCTATTTTTATGTTCTAATTTCTCAAGGAACATAACCGGTCAGGTTATTTATGTAGATGCCGGGTATAATAATATGGGGTTGTAGTCTGGATCGAAAAGAGCTCAAAGTTAAG
>CAZKGS010000403.1:0-1815 GCA_964552105.1 uncultured Syntrophaceae bacterium | reverse complement strand
ATAATACATATTACATCCCTCATCAAATGGTATTCTCGGATACCATCCATATGATTGAGCCTCCGTAATGTCAGCGATAAGACAATATGGATCTCCACTGCGAACTTCTCCGGTGAAATCAGGTTTGTTATCGACCTTGAATTGTGAAATTAACAGGCTTAGAACACGGGTAACAGAAATTCCATGTCCAGTCCCTCCATTTACCACAGGAACTTGTGTTGTTGCATTTTCACCCATTTTTTCAATGAGACAGACAGCATCATCTATATAAATCCAGTCTCGAATTTCATTCCCGGTTCCTGAAAAAGAAAAGTTACCTCTGGTAATTTTTAAGCACGCATCCCAAAGAAGTTGTTTTTTCAATTCAGGCCCATAAATAGAGAAAAATCTGATGATTGATGCAGAAAGATCATATATCCTGCAGAAGGAACGAACAAGATCCTCAGCGAGTAATTTATTGACACCATATGGAGAAATTGGATTTTTTTGTGTTTGTTCCTCGATTGGAGTGCATTTATGTGTATTTCCATACACTGCAGCAGAAGAGGGAAATACCAGAACAGAAGATTGAGATTTTGTTCTCATATATTCAAGAACTGCTGCAGTTGTCATGACATTTTTATTGAAATCGTCATATGGATGTTCCACTGAATATCCTATGGAGCCAGTCCCAGCGCAATGAATAATTATTTCGGGTTTTTCAGAAAGTTCACAGAGATTTTTAAGAGTTATATCAGATTCTAAATATGAATTAATTCCCCATTCAGTACGTTGTTTTTGGGACAGTATTCCATGTCCGATTCCTAAAACTTTGTATCCTTTTAGAGAATAATATCTGGAAACATATTTTCCAAGAAATCCTCCTGCTCCGGTTACGAGAACCGTTGGTTTTTTCACGCGATTTTCCTCCCAATAAAAGAATATAATCTCCCAGGGGTATTATCAAAAATATCCAGTATTTTGAGGAAAATGTCCGGGATATATCGTGCAGAGATATGTATTTTTTTTGCATACCTATCTTTTAATACGTGCATTGTTAATGGAAACATATTAATGTCTGAGGATTGTGGTCCCAGTATTTGTTCAATGATAATGCCACTTTTTACGAGTGCTTCACGATATTGTGTGAGCCTGTACGCATGTTCCCCGCCATAGTAACAATGCAGAGGATGATTTGAGAGAAAAATCGATAAATCATCATCATTGGATATTACATGTTCCCGGGTTATTAGTAAAATCCCATTTGGTTTGAGGACCCGGGCAATTTCATGGCACATCTTCTTTAGATCGTGTGCATGATGTAATACCTGACGTCCATATACTACATCAAATGAATTATCTTTGAAAGGAAGAGATTCCGCAAAAGATTGTATCATAGAAATTGGAATGTTCGAATCTGTAGACAGAAATTTGATTGCTCCCACGCCAACGATTTTGCTACAATCCGGTTCGATAGCCACGACATTCCATTCGTCCCGTGCAAATGCACAGGATGATATTCCCCTGCCGGCACCGATATCAAGAACTCTCCCTTTTCTCCCAGGAAGTATACTTTGTATTTCTGTCCATTCTGAGCTGTGATAAAACCTGTCTGCAGCTTCAGTTATGGGTTCATCATAAAAGCATGCTTTAACGAGATCCAATTTATCTGGTTGATTTCGCAGCCATACAACTGCTTCCTCCCATGTCAGAAATTTATCGTTCATTTTCTGGGATTTCTCTGATTATTCTGGCAGGGTTTCCTGCAACTATCGTATAAGGAGGAACATCTTTTGTAACAACACTCCCAGCACCTACAATGGCCCCTTCTCCAAT
>CAZKGS010000402.1:0-1820 GCA_964552105.1 uncultured Syntrophaceae bacterium | reverse complement strand
ATGTATCAGCCTGAAGAACCCGATAATCTGGTAACCTTCCTGGAAGGTAGCGTGGCGAAATACCCGGATAATTTTTTATTTGGAACCAAGGGTCCAGGTGGAACTTACGATTGGATAACATACAGGGAGGTCGGCAAGAGAGTAGATAACCTCCGGGGCGGACTGGCGAGTATTGGCATAGGTAAAGACGATGCTGTAGGTCTCATCGCCAATAACAGGGTCGAATGGGCTGTAGCCGCCTTTGCCGGCTACGGTCTTGGCGCACGCTATATTCCCATGTATGAGTCTGAACTTGTTCATATATGGAAATATATCATTAACGATAGTTCCATTAAGGTGCTATTTGTTTCGAAACCGGAGATATATGAAAAGGTTAAAGATTTTATAGAGGAAATACCCACTCTGGAAAAGATCGTTTTGATAGAAGGCAATGGCGATGATAGCATGGCGGCATTGGAGAGGAAAGGTCGGGATCATCCGGTTCCTTCGATTCATCCCCATTCTGATGACATAGCCGGGTTAATTTACACTTCAGGTACAACAGGGGATCCTAAAGGCGTTTTATTGTCACACGGTAATTTCACAAGTAATTCCCACGCGGGTCGCAAGATGTATCCTGAACTGACAACAAACGGAAGAAGTCTTTCGATTTTGCCATGGGCACACTCTTACGGTCAGACAGCGGAGCTATATACAATGATTTACCTGGGAGGGTCTATCGGATTTATAGAAAATCCAACGACCATTGCCAATGATATGGCCCTGGTTAAACCTACATGGCTTATAGCAGTCCCCCGCGTGTTTAATCGGATTTATGACGGACTATGGGCCAGGATGAATGAAGAAGGCGGACTGGCAAAAAAATTATTTGTTATGGGTGTGGAAAGCGCCCGGGAAAAGCGTGAACTGGCTGAAAAAGGTATGTCCGGTTTTACGACCAATCTAAAATTTAAAATCGCAGACAAGATAGTATTTCAGAAGATTCGTGACAGGCTCGGAGGACACCTTATGGGTTCCATGACGGGCAGCGCAATGATGAATCCGGAAATTGCCATCTTTTTCTTTGATGTCGGTATTCCTCTATACGATTGCTATGGCTTAACGGAGACATCGCCTGCTGTTACCATGAATGCGTCCTTTAACTACAAACTGGGAACCGTTGGGAAAGCAATCGAGAAGGTGCGGATTGTCATCGATAAGTCTTTGGGAGATCGGGAGAAAGATGATGGTGAAATCATCGTTTACGGACCTAATGTAATGAAGGGCTATCACAATAAACCGGAGCAGACCCAAGAGATCATGACTGACGATGGAGGCCTCAGAACGGGTGATCGGGGCAGATTGGATGAGGATGGTTTTTTATACATCACAGGCAGGATCAAGGAACAATTCAAACTGGAAAATGGAAAATTTGTCTTTCCCGCTTCCCTGGAGGAAGATATCGCCCTCATTCCATATGTAGAAAATGTTATGATTTACGGTGAGAACAGGCCGTACAATGTCTGCCTGGTTGTGCCCGACTTTCTGGTTTTAGGAAAGTATGCTGAAAAGAATAATCTTCCGGCAAAGCCTGAAGAGTTAATCGAGAGAGAAGAAATAAAAGAGCTGATAAGCAGTGAAATTGTCACGTTCCTGACAGGCAAATATGCCGGTTATGAAATCCCGAAGAAATTTATCTATCTGAGTGAAAACTTTTCCCTGGAAAATGGGACACTGACCCAGACGATGAAACTGAAACGGCGTATTGTAATCGAGAGATATAAGGAATTAATCGAGGCACAATACAGATAGAAAGAGGTTTCGGTTTTACTAACTCAGCA
>CAZKGS010000401.1:0-1823 GCA_964552105.1 uncultured Syntrophaceae bacterium | reverse complement strand
GCTGTCAGAAATTATACTGATCTTTTTTTTGAATACAGCTTCCCACGGCTGGCAGAGAAATAAGTTCATTTCGCAGAGCAATGGATGATCTTTGGAAACGATTTTCCAGCGAAGACCTTTTTGGCAGAAGATTTAAAGAAGAATGGCTGCCGACTGTAGATATTTCTGAAAATAAAGATGGTTGTATCATAAAGGCTGATTTGCCGGACATGGAAGAAAAAGATGTTGAGGTAAGTATTTCAGAGAGTGTCCTAACAATCAAAGGAGGTGTAGAAAAATGAAGAAAGAAGAAAAAGAAAGATATTTGACCACGAACCAGGGTATCCCAATTTCGGACAACCAGAACTCGTTGACCGTTGGCGAACGCGGTCCAGTGTTGTTACAAGACGTCCAGTTTATCGAGAAGATGGCTCATTTTGATAGGGAACGCATCCCGGAAAGAGTTGTCCACGCCAAGGGAGCAGGGGCACACGGCTATTTTCAGGTTTACAAGAGCATGGAACCTTATACGAAGGCGAAATTCCTTCAGGGCCCGGATAAAAAGACACCTGTATTTGTACGATTTTCAACTGTAACCGGTGGCCGTGGCTCTGCTGATACAGTTAGGGATCCCCGCGGCTTTGCCGTTAAGTTCTACACTGAGGATGGAATCTATGATCTTGTAGGGAACAACCTGCCTGTCTTTTTCATTCGTGACGCCATCAAGTTCCCGGATATGGTTCATGCTTTTAAGGGCGCACCTGATAGCAATATTCCATCGGCTTCTTCCGCGCATAACCGCTTTTGGGATTTTATATCCCTGACACCCGAATCAACCCACATGATTACCTGGCTCTTTTCCGACCGCGGGACGCCCAGAAGCTACCGTATGCAGGAGGGTTTTGGCGTCAATACCTATGTGTGGGTGAACGCCGAAGGAAAGGCGGTATATGTGAAATACCACTGGAAACCGAAATTGGGTGTCCATAACATTGACCGCCATGAAGCAACCCGGTTGGCTGGTGTTGATCCAGATTACCTTATTCGTGACCTCTATGATACGATTGCCCACAGCGAAGAGGTTGAGTACGAGCTCAATGTCCAGTTGATGGATATTGCTGACGAATTGAAACAAAATTTCGATCCACTCGATGCCACAAAGACCTGGCTTGAGGATAAATTCCCGCTGATGCCAGTGGGCAAAATGGTGCTCACTCGCAATCCAGAAAACTTCTTCACCGAAGTGGAACAGGCGGCTTTCTGTCCCGCCAGCATCGTCCCGGGAGTCGATTTTTCTGCTGACAAGTTACTCCAGGGTCGGACATTCTCATATAATGATACTCAGCGCTATCGGTTGGGAGCAAACTACCTGCAACTTCCTGTCAACCGCCCTCTGGTGCCGGTAAACAACAATCAGCGCGATGGAGCCATGCAGTCTGGAAGTTTCAGTGGGCCGGTCAATTACGAACCCAATAGCTTAGCTGGTGGTATGCCTATGGAGGCTCCGGCGGGTACATCTCGTGTATACCAGATAGAGGGGGAGGTAACTCGGCGTAAGATTGGCATAACGGATGATTTCGAACAGGCAGGAGAGAGATATCGCTCCTTTAGCAAGATGGACCAGGAACATCTGGTGGATAACCTCGTCGCGGATCTTATGCACATAGACAAAGCGATTCAGCAACGGGTGATTGATAACCTGACAAAGTCTGACCCGGCGTTGGGGCAATCCGTAGCTGAAGGTCTAAATCATTAACAAAAACTAAGTAAGGAGGATGTCATGCAATTAAAAAAAGCTTTAAAAGAAGCAATGCAGGGGGAGTTAGAAGGAAGAGAATTGTATA
>CAZKGS010000400.1:0-1823 GCA_964552105.1 uncultured Syntrophaceae bacterium | reverse complement strand
GCTGGACCAGCGTATTTGAAACCTGGCCGGCATTCACCGCAATCGCAAATACATACTCCGGGTTTGATCCCTTTAATGTATTGATAAACTGAATCATTGGGGCCGGTACACCCCAGATATGTACAGGAAAGACCAATCCAACGATTTCTGAATTGATTGTCTTGTTTTCATCCTTATAATCTGCAATAGAAAGCAATGCGGTGTCACCCAATTCATCCGCAACCTTGCGCGATACCCATAATGAGTTTCCTGTTCCGGTATAATAAAAAATCGTTGCGCCCATTTCATCCTCCATTTTTCGGGACATAACGGGTGAGTCAAGAGCAGACTTGACCCCCAGAATGCCAAATTTTCTTGATCGGGATTGATTTACGTGACGGAACTTTCAAGGAGTAATTATTACGAAAAAACGAATACTTAAAATTAAGATGCGACCCTCATGCCCCCTTATGTCTCTCGGCCTTATTTTTCTCCGGCAATCTCCTTGATTTTCTGATTTACTTCCCGGCTTTCGAATATTCTATTGATTGCTGACGCCAGGGCGTCATTAATCACTTCTGCCATCTTTCCTTATGATGTCAATGTGAAAAAAGAGGTTATTGAATGATTGATTGACGTGACGAAATGTTCTTATAGTAAAAACCTGACCCCTTTAGTCTTCTTACAAAGAGTCTTATAGCAAAACCTGCCTGAATATGCTATGATCAACATATCAATCCGACAAACCGTGATGAAAAGGAAACATTCAGGATATGTTACGTTATCTGCCTGGTCCGGTGCGAGGGAGTTTGTCTTTCCTGTTGTATGTTGTCAACACGATCTTTTGGACGACTCTACTTTTTATTATTGCATTTCTGAAACTGATCATTCCTGTCAAAGGGTGGCGAAAATTCTGCAATATCGTGTTAAACGGCCTTGCCAATAACTGGATAGCCGTCAATATTTTTAATCAGTGGATTACCAATAAGATTCACTGGGATGTAACCGGATTGGAAGATCTGAAGAGGAATGAGTGGTATATGGTCCTGTCAAACCATCAGTCCTGGGTTGATATTCTGGTTCTCCAGAAGATCTTTTATCGGAAAATTCCCTTTTTGAAGTTTTTCATAAAAAAAGAATTGATCTGGGTGCCGGTCATCGGACTTGCATGGTGGGCGCTGGATTTTCCCTTTATGAAACGATATTCCTCGGCATTTCTTAAAAAAAACCCTCATTTAAAAGGGAAGGACCTGGAGACGACCAGAAAGGCCTGCGAGAAGTTCAAAACGATTCCCATGTCCGTTATGAACTTCGTCGAGGGAACGAGATTCACAGCAGAAAAGCACCGCAAGCAGGAATCACCGCACATGAATCTCCTCAAGCCGAAGGCGGGAGGGACGGCGTTCGTTTTTCAAGTAATGGGTGAACAGATACACCAAATCGTTGACGTAACCATAGCCTATCCGGGTGGGGCGAAGGGTTTCTGGCAATTTCTCTGCGGAAAGGTGGATGAAATCAAAGTCAGGGTAACATCGTATCCTCTGAGCAGTGATCTGCTGGGTGATTATTTCAATGATGGCGAATTTCGTGAGCGATTCCAGGAATGGCTGAATACGCTGTGGGAGGAGAAGGACCGGCAGATCGAGTATTTGATTCATTCCAGGGCCGTACCATCAGGTTGAAATAATAGCTTTTACCAGGTAACTATACAGCGATTATTTCCCCGATGTCTTTGAGCCTCCCCGAAAGTGTTATTGGAATCAACATCCACGATTGCAGAATTCCGGGGACAGTATACCTATTTAGGCAGGAATTCCTCCTTCCCCACTGAACTGCGTATCCCA
>CAZKGS010000399.1:0-1824 GCA_964552105.1 uncultured Syntrophaceae bacterium | reverse complement strand
CGCTCTGTTTATGCCTCTCCCACCGCTCTTCCCCGCATATATCGGCGCTTCTTTTGTCGATCTCCGAAGCGATGCTTCCCAGATCGGAGTCCACATGGATAACGGGCACATAGAGCAATTCTCTCATTATCTGTGAGCCCCCGGCTGTTCCAGCGGCTTGACAACAAGCCATTCCCTTACGTCTTTTTCCTTAAAGGAGCATTGTTTCCCATCGCAATAATCGCTGAGAAGCCGGTAGGCCCTCGTTATATTCTCAAACCTCTTTTGCGCCTCCGTATCACCCGGATATCTGTCAGGATGAAAATTTTTGCTCAATTTCCAGTATGCCTCCCTGATTTCCAGGGTTGTGGATTCTTCGCCTAAACCGAACATCTCTCTGGCCTCGATTACGCCTGAAAAATCCACCTTTTTCATTTCGAGCATACAGAAGCTGTAAGGCGGCAGGGGGCCCACTATTCTAAAATTTATTCCATCCTGATATTTTTCATCCAGATGATCTACCTTCGACTCAAATATTTCTTTGCTATCTTTATTGATCAAAAAAGCGACATTCATTATCATGGAATCATCCATAACATCATGGGCGCAATGGTTTTCTGATTCCTTTTTCAAGACATCCAACATTTCGAAAGCATATTTCTCTCTTTTCCTGTTAATAAATGCCTTAACCATCTTTCCCAGGTTTATTCCGGCCTCGAGTCTCTGGTCAGGGGGCTTTGACTCTGCTTCTGCCTTAAGTTTTTTTATTTCTTCCTCTTCTCCAATTGCCTTTAAGACTGCATCCAGATTGCTCCACATGGCCACCACGTCAAGCTCTATCTTGTCTTCCATAGTTATGATGCTTGTTTTGATCTGATCATAACCCTTCTTCAGGATCCTCTTGACTTCCTCTTCTCCTTGTACCGCGGTCCCGAACTTCATCGGGATGATGTAATGGTTTTTCATGATTCTTTCGATAACGGCCTGGTAACCGGCCAGATGGAGGAGGAGTGTTTCTTTCGGCAGGGAATCAAATTGTATAGATGGGGAATTACTAACTACGGCGGCAATATCCTGATAAGGTTGTGTGTAAACTTCTCCCCCGTCAATACCGGTGTAGTCAAATTTTTTTTCTTCATTTATATTGATAAATCCATAGATATAGTTTCCTTTTCCACTCATGCTTTTCCCTCCGTAATTCGGTGGTCAGAATATCCGGCGGCTATGCCGCCGTTACTGTTTACTGCCCACCGCTCACTGCCCTCTGATCACTGACTATCGACAATGCCTCTTTAAAATGACTGTCTGAAATCATGAATTTAGAGTAATCTTCATTTCCCGATTCTATAAATTCTCTTATAGCCAACATGGAGGCCTTCCTGCATACCGATTCTATGTCCGCTCCCACGATACCCTCCGACTCACCGGCCAGGGCATCAAGATTCACATCGGAGGCCAGGGGTTTTCCCATTGTATGAACTTTGAATATTTCCAGCCTCGCCTTTTCATCGGGGACTGGAAGCTCCAGAAGAAAATCAAACCTCCCGGCTCTGAGCAGTGCAGGATCAACGATATCCAGCCTGTTCGTGGCCGCCAGAACGACAATCCCTTTCAGTTCCTCAATCCCGTCAAGCTCGGTCAGGAACTGACTGATAACACGATCAACCACATGAGATGCCGCATCCGATCCCCGCATCGGCGCGACACTGTCTATTTCATCGAAAAATATGATACATGGTGAAGCCTGCCTGGCCTTCTTGAAAACTTCCCGAACCCCCTTTTCGCTCTCTCCTACCCACTTTGAAAGGAGTTCCGGTCCCTTGACGGATATGAAATTTGTTTCCG
>CAZKGS010000398.1:0-1825 GCA_964552105.1 uncultured Syntrophaceae bacterium | reverse complement strand
CTAAACACTATGTATTGGATGTGGTTAACGAGCACACGCTTTGTGATCACTGCCATTGCGGACTGAGAATTCAACGGAGTTTACTTCGGTATCCCGTCGGCATTTTATTGGGTGAACCGATCCTGCGTCACCATATCAAAAAGTGCCCGGTCTGTGGACGGGAATATCAGTATGAGCAGTTGAATGATCTTGTACCGCCTCACGGCAACTATGCTTATGATATCATGATCGAAGTTGGACGTGATCGCTTTCAGCATCACCGCCAAAATCAAGAAATTAAAAAAGACATCCAAAACCGCTATGGTTTAATTCTGCCTGAAAGCAGCATAAACGATCTTGCTAATCGATTTCTTGACTATCTGGCCGCAGTTCACTATGCCAATGCTCCAGCTATCCGGCAAATAATCAATGACAATGGTGGGTATGTCGGCCATTTTGATGGAACATGTGAAGCTGGCACAGATATTCTTTTTACTGCTATTGACGAAATTAGTGGCATTGTTCTCTTAACCTGTCGAATGCCCACGGAGAATGCCAAAGACATAAAGGAATTCTTCCAGAAATGCAGAAAGTTGTTCGGAGTGCCGTTGGCTACTATGCGCGATCTGAGCCAAAACATCGCCTTGGCCAGAGATGAAGTGTTTGATGATGTTACTGATCTGATTTGTCAGTATCACTTTCTGGAAAATGTCGGTAAGGCCCTCTTCAAGAAAACTCATCAGGAACTGACTGTGCTATTGCGGAAGCTAAAGATAAGGCCGGGGCTCAAGTCATTGCGCAATGGATTGGTGAGACGGAGCAAAAATATACCTCCCATCCCGGAAAAGGAGTTCAATGAAATTCTCAAGAATAATGATAAACATCTACAATTTGATCAAGGCATGTTACGCAACTACCTTATTCATTTTATCTTTCGATGGTTAGACGATTATTGCTCTGAACTGAAAGGCGAATATTTTCCATTTGATCAACCTAGTCTCGTCTTTTATCGCCGCTGTGTTAACATTTACGATCTGCTTAACAAACTGCTTGCTACCCCTTCTTCGCTAAAGGTAAGAGAAAGGCAGTCCTTGGCAAATATTGTACGTGTTCTGGACCCTGTTAAAAATGATGAGAACTTAGTCAACATTGCCCAACATCTCGAAAAGGAGGTAGCTATCTTTGAAGAACTCAGAGATGTCTTACGGTTCAACAGAGCTGATGGACAACCAATACTTCGCCAACGCCCTCCACGTTCGACCATTAAAGATGCCGGTCAAATTGAGGAAAAACTCAATGAATTTCGCCAACAACTGCAAACAAGAAAAACTGCCGATGATCCGGTTATTGTAAAAAGTTCAGAGATAATAATTGAGTACTTGGGTAAGTATTCAGACAAACTCGTTGGGCATTTAATCACAGTGCCGGAAAGGAATCACATAATTCTACTGGATCGAACGAATAACATATCAGAGCATGATTTTGGCAAAACTAAAACGGGATGGCGTAGAAAACTGGGAACAAAAAAACTGACACGACATGTACAGGCAGCTCGTCACGAGGAATTTCTTGTAACCAATCTTGGTCGACAAGACTATATTAACGCTGTCTATGGAGGTAGCATTGACAACATGGCCCATTATTTTTCTAAATATTGCGATCATTCCCTGGAAATCCGTAAATTGCGAGATACCAAGGAAGAAAAAAAGACTATGCCAATAAGCAAAAAAACATTGCGCCAACCTGGTATGCTGCTGGGTGTTGTTCAGGCTCTTGGAAGCTTATTAGGCTGCCTTTCATAGCCGACATATGACTATTTCACCGGGATTTCGTTATTATAGCCTTT
>CAZKGS010000397.1:0-1831 GCA_964552105.1 uncultured Syntrophaceae bacterium | reverse complement strand
TTACATTAGTGCCAAATGTCCCCATAAGATTGCTAAAATCATCAAGAAAGAAGAGAGAATGGAAAAATTTCCCTCTTCCTTCTTTTTTCTTGTGCATTCTTATATTCATCTTCACACTTTTCCTGTCAACTTTCTTGTGTAATTTCGGGGTGTAAATCATAATAGAGTTTGATATACTCCCGAACTACTTTCATTGATTTTCTAACGACATCCTTAATCTCAATCTCGCTAAACCCTTTTAAAATCAGCTTTTTTATCTGGCAGTATTGCTTGATATACCGATCAACAGCATCCTGGCTGTGAGATGTTTTCAATACTATATCTGCCGGAGAAATCCCCTGCTCATAAAGTGATATTATTATTCCCTTATGAGTTGGCAAACTTCCCTGATCTAAAACATAGCCTTTCAATGGTAATATTTTACCCGTTTTTTTACGATATTCAGACAAATAATTCCTGATCGTCGTTAAGCTGCGATTCATTAATACACTTAATTCAGCACCACTTAATAGTCCGCCCTGCTTTTTTGCAGATTCCAACAAGCGAACCAATGTCTCGATATCACGTGCTTGACGAAGTGTATAATTACTGTTTTTGTCCCCCTTCTTATAATATATCCTACGCTCTACATCTTCTTCTGTTATCAATGGAAGAATTACTGTCGTACTCGCATAGTCTTCTGTTCTTTTCCCATAACTCTGACGTTGTCCGTCATCTTTGGTTGTCCGAAATACTATTTCACCAAAGCCTACATCAGTTACCGGTGGATGAAAATCTCTGTATAATGACTCTATATCTTCTGCCAGCATGCTCAGTATCTTGCGGGAGCCTAACACTTTGTATTCCGTTTCTAGAAGATTGATCAGAGCATTTCGGAAATTACGCCGATTAATGCTTTCATAGCGGTCTCGATTAATATTCAGACTCATTTGTAGCCTCCCATCGTAACTTCCGCTCTCAACCCATCGCTGGTTATCGTTTTTTTTAGACCCGCACTATACTGTGATTGCTCAAGTAATACCGATAGATTACTGCTCATTGTTGCATCGATCTGACAGTCTGACATTATTTCCAGGTACTGACCGATCAAGTATTTAGATAAGCCAGTCACGGAAGATATTTCAGATAAATCGTTTATGCCATGATATCTCGCCATCAAAACTTTACTGAAACTTTCCAGATAACGTTTAATGGCACCTATGCTGTGACGTGTTTTCCGCCTGATTTCAGTATAAGTGTGGTCATTAAGATAAAGTCTGATTATTTCGGCTTTATGTGTTTGTCCCCTGCCGATATTATGAAGTACTCCTCTAGTTGTTACTGTTATTCCTCGTTTCCGGATTTCACATATATCACGCTTGATAGTTCTGTTACTGCAGCCCAGATAATAACTCAGGTCTTCCTGACTGATAATTCCACCTTGCTCGATGGCTTCATCCGTTATACGCTGGATTATGATCTGTCGCAATCCCGCCCGTCCAAACTCTGCCAGACTGGACATATCTTCCAAGCTATTATTCAAAGTCAGAATTACCTTTTGCTTCTTCATCTTTTCTACGGGTTTACCACTCTTCTCATCAATGCCAACTACAATCGCTGCTATTTGTCCTTCCTGCAATTCTTTGCTTCGCAACAGACTTGTTTTGGCTGTTATCAATATCTGCTCACTCATTTTTGGGGAGAGTTCAAATGAATTTATCAATTCATACAAGAACTCTCCCTCAAAACTTTTTAACTCTAACCTGCTTAACCGATTATCGCTCTCTTTCATCATGCCTCCTGAAGCTTTATTAATAAGATAATCAACCCCAGGGGACATATGTCACTATTT
>CAZKGS010000396.1:0-1849 GCA_964552105.1 uncultured Syntrophaceae bacterium | reverse complement strand
TTAATTTTTTATAATTAAAATGTAAAAAAAATTATAGATGGTTTTTCAAAAGTTAAAACATGAACTCATCAGATATTTTTCAGGTGTTATCTAGGTGTGAGCTTTTTGTTAATCTTTCCGATGAGGAAATCAACACAATAAGTGCTCTCTGTCAAATAGAAGAGAATATACTATTTTTAGTTGAAAATTGAAAAGTGGCTCCCTCCGTGGAATAATCCACGGAACACATACACTTAAAGAAGGGAGCCACCTATGAAAGTAAACACGAAAAACAGAAGAAACGCAACAAGAGGATTTGAACGGATTTTTGGTAAACAAGAACTGATAGACCGGATGTATCAGATTGTTTCACAGGGCAAGCAGGGACTAGATGCATTTTTGCTGGAACTGGGCAGGATGATGGCAGAAACAGTGATGTATATAGATCGAGAGGAAGTAGCCGGGCCTGATTATCATCCCAAGGATTGTGCAATCCAGAAATGGGCGAGTCAGGGAGGGTCGATATACATGGCAGATCAAAAGATCTCGGTTGACCATCCACGGTTGCGAGGACCAAAGGCAGAGATTGCACTGCAAAGCTATCAGAAGTTGAAGGAGCCCTGCGGGTTTTCCGAAGAACTTTTAAGTAAGGTACTGCGAGGAATTTCTTGTCGGAAGTATTCCGAGACCATAATTGAAACGGCAGGAGCATTCGGAGTATCGGCAAACAGTGTATCGCGGCATATAGTGGCGGCGACGGCAAAAAAGCTGCAGGAATTCAAGGAGCGGGATTTGTCGGAGTTTAAACCATTTGCGATATTCATAGACACCATCAACCGCGCCGGAGCAGCCTTTATGGTATCTCTGGGCATTGACCTGGAAGGCAAAAAGCAGGTGCTGGGGTTTTGGGAAGGAGCCACAGAAAACAATGAGGTGTGCAAGGAACTGTTTTCTGACCTTGAGCGACGGGGATTGAAGCTGTCAAAGAAAATAATTTGGGTAACAGATGGCGGAAGCGGAGTCATAAAGGCATTAAAAGATAGGTTCGGAAAGAAGCTGATCCACCAGCGGTGCACGATACACAAAGATAGAAACATCCAGCGGCATCTGCCAAAAAAATATCGCCGGGTAGCCCATCAAAAATACAGGATAGCCCTTGAGCAGACAAGCTACACAGATGCCAAACAGATGCTCAAGGAATTCGAGAAGTGGCTCAGAAAGATCAACGAATCAGCTGCAGATTCACTAATGGAGGCGGTTGAGGAGATTCTTACGCTGCACCGGTTGGAAGTGCCGACACTGTTGCGTAAGACGCTGCATTCAACAAATCCAATTGAGAGTATATTTTCAACGGTACGGGATTGTGAGGGCAATATCAAAAGGTATCGTGGAACCAGCATGGCACAGCGATGGTTAGCGGCAGTATGCCTGCACTGTGAGCAGGGCTTCAAACGCATCAAAGGATATGCTTCAATAGCCGGGGTGATTAAAAGAATTGAGAATGAACAGGCTGTTGATAGTAATTTACCCAAAGCGGCATAATAAAATTGTTGGGAGTCACTGTACCAGTTTCAACTAAAAACTTGACATCCTCGAGAAAAATGGGTAACTAAATTATATTTAATTAATAACACCTGAAATCAATTTTTAAATTTAAAAGGGTTATGAATATGGAATTACCAAAAATTAAACATGTTGGAATCATTTTCTCTGGTGGCCCCGCTCCAGCCGCAAACGCTGTTATTTCAGCAACGGTTATGAATCTGGTGAATATGGGAGTTGAAGCATATGGTTTTTTGCAAGGGTTTGAATTTTTACAGGAATGCGAAGAAGGTAAGACGTTAGCTTTCAATGAGCATTATAAAATATT
>CAZKGS010000395.1:0-1862 GCA_964552105.1 uncultured Syntrophaceae bacterium | reverse complement strand
ACCCCACAACCAAAATTCCGATACCCATAACCCAATTCTGGAGAAACGAAACAACAATACGAACCTCCTATGGTGCAGCTCCAAGGGACCTTGAGGAAGCCCTGCAGATTCTAGCTCAAAAACAAATAAACGTTGCAGACATGATAACCCACAGACTAAGCATCCGAGAGATAGCTGAAGGTTTCAGGCTTGTAGCAGAAGCAGGAAAATCATTGAAGGTAATAATTGAGCCGAACAGGATTTAGTAATCAGCATTTAGGTTTCTGAACCAAAAGAACGTCACGCCTGCAAAGCACTCTGAAAAAATATAAATATAGCATAGGGAAACCGAGCAATGGGTGCATTGTTACGCGGCGTTTTATCAAGCGATCAAAAAAGTCTGGTCTTCCGCCAGGAACCCCAATATACATTGGAAAAAAGAAAGCTGACAAAGTAAAGATTACATGCATTGATTATTATGCGGACTATTTTCAAGAAAAGGAAGTAGAGACGATTGATGAAGTTTTTCCATTCAGTGACACGTCCACTGCAACATGGATAAACTTGGATGGCATTCATCAACTAGACAACATAGAAAAAATTGGAGAACACTTCAAAATACATCCGCTTGTTCTGGAAGACATCATGAACACTGGGCAACGCCCAAAAATGGAGGATTTTAACGACTACCTCTTCATTGTTCTAAAGATGCTCAGCTACGATGAGGAAGAAAACGAAACGAAGACTGAACAGGTCAGCTTAATTCTCAGCTCAAAGTTTGTTATTTCGTTCCAAGAGAGCGAAGGAGACGTTTTTGATCCCGTCAGAGAACGAATCAGAAGCGATCGCGGTCGCATAAGAAAGATGGGAGTCGACTATCTTGCCTATTCCCTGATAGACGCTATTGTTGACAACTACTTTATGGTTTTGGAAAAAATTGGAGAAAAAATTGAAGACATAGAAGATGAGTTGGTTAAGAATCCGACGCCAGAAGTTCTGCATACCATCCATCGTTTGAAGAGAGAACTGATTTTTCTCCGCAAGTCTGTTTGGCCTTTACGGGAGGTGATCAGTCGACTGGAAAGATGGGAATCGCCCCTAATCGACAAATCCATAGACATTTACCTGAGAGACGTTTACGATCACACAATACAGGTTATTGACGCACTAGAAACCTTTCGAGACATGCTTTCTGGAATGCTTGACATTTACCTTTCAAGCCTCAGCAACAGAATGAACGAAGTCATGAAAGTGTTAACGATTATTGCGACAATATTTATTCCATTGACCCTTATATCAAGCATCTACGGAATGAACTTCAAATACATGCCTGAACTTGATTGGTTTTGGGGCTACCCCCTGGTCTACACTGTAATGCTCGCCGTTAGCGCAGTAATGCTGATTTACTTCAGAAGGAAAAAATGGCTGTAGATCGGTCCATCGACCTCGTTTATACAGCGATTTTAGATTTTGATCGGTCAAAGAAAAGAGAACATACAGATTAGAAAAGGCTTGATCAAATGAAATAAGTGCCGAGTGATTAAATGAAAGAGGGAAAAATAAGATTTAACATAAGTTTTGTCTCTGATCAAGTTCCCAGCGATGCCAGAATTGAAGAGTTGAAAGAATGGAGTGAAAAATTCCAGAAAAACGAACTGACTCCAGAGTTTGAAGGAAATTACACAGGCAACTTGAGCTTCAGATCAAAAGAAGGGTTTGTAATAACAGCGTCTGGGCTGAAAAGCAAAGAAAACCTCAGTAACGATTGTTTTGTTTACGTGAAAAATTATGATGAGCAGAGTAACACCGTTTATGTTGAAGGAAGGAGGCAGCCCTCCTCAGAAGCGGTAATGCATTTTCTAATCTACAAGACACGTAAAGAA
>CAZKGS010000394.1:0-1864 GCA_964552105.1 uncultured Syntrophaceae bacterium | reverse complement strand
CGCAGCATTCATCCAGTCGAAGGTCGGGATCCTTTTCGAACCCAGGAAAACACCGAAGAAACAAAGACCGGCACCGTTTACTACGTTTAAAAACTTGCTGGAGGCACCACTGATTGCGGCTCTTTTCTCATCTGCCACATATTTGCTGCCTTTGAAACGAAGCATGTTTAATTTAGGTACTCCCTTGACCTTTTTCCAGAGCTGAAACATTCCATACCAGATATCCGACCCTGTGGAGTGTTTCCCCGGTGCCGGTTCCACGCTATAATGCAAGGCAAACCCGGGATCATGCCGTCCATCCCACATTGCAAGTTCCTGTCCTCCCGCCTGAATGGCAAATTCTACGGCATTCTGTCCAATGCGCTCGGCGGCCTTTTTTGATCCGTCTGCGAGCAGATCTCCGATACCTTCGCGGTTTATCATTTTTCGAATGAGCTCCACAATGGCATTCGAATTTCCCCACGTCAGTTCAAGTCCATCGGTATCTTCTTTCGTCAGTAATCCCTTTTCATAACACTCTATGGCAAAGGCGACGGTTCCGCCTGCGGACAGACTATCCATTCCGGCCCTGTTTAATAATTCATTAATGTAAAAGATGCTCTCCCCATCTTCATTCGTCATAAGCCCACCGAAGGCCAGATTTGTTTCTAACTCGGGCTTGTGGGTCTCTTCGTATATGCCCTTCATAGAGCAGATCCCCCCGCAACCCAGCGGACAGGCATAGCAATGATATTTTACTGCCTGACGGTCCTTGATAATATCCGGATTGGTGCCGGAGGATTTCTCCACATCGAAATCAATATGACTCCCCTTCCAATTTTTTACTGATACAGCACCCCATTCGATAGCGGCCTGATTGAGACCACAGGTCCCCCACTTTCTAATAATAATTTTCCAGAGCAGGCCATCCATCGTTATCTCTAGGGGAAACCACCTCAGGAACGTTCCGAGATAGGCAATCAATCGACTGGAGAGGAAAGGTGGCTGAAACTGGACCCACTTATTGCACTTTTTGCTCAACTTTTTTATTTCATCCCTGTCATGAACAGGTATTCGCCTTGCACCATCAAGAACAACCGCCTTGAGTTTTTTGGAACCCATAACGGCGCCAAGACCTGACCTGGCAGCCATCCTTCCCCTGTCGTTCACTATTCCGGATATCAATGAAAGATTCTCGCCGGCAGAGCCTATAAGGGCAACCCGTGATTTGCCACCTGTTTCTTTAATCAGTATATCTTCAGCTTCCACCGCATCTTTACCCCACAAACGGGATGCGTCACGAAGCTCTGCCCTTCCATTTTTCACATACAGGTAAACCGGTTTTTCGCTGATACCGTTAAAAAATATGCCGTCGTAGCCGCAACGCTTGATAGCGGGAGAAAAGTTACCACCGCAGTTTGCATCCCCCCAGCCACCAGTGAGAGGAGACTTACCTGTTACCATCCACCTGCCTGCAAAAAGACTCCCCGTTCCTGTCAAAAGTCCTGAAACAAAACCCAGAACATTCTCAGGACCCAGAGGATTGGCGCCCGCGGGTATCATGTTGTAAAGAATATAGGCTGCGAGTCCTGTTCCGGACAGGTAGTTCTCGTATATTTCATCCGGGATTATCTCCTCATTGATTTCATTGTTCGTCAAATCCACCATGAGAATTTTTCCCATGTATCCCTCACTCATAGTACTCTCCTCTAAGAAAGACACATATTAGTTGAGACCTTTGCATAACGTCCCCTTTTGCCCAATTTCTGCGTCAGACTCAAATTTTAATCCTCAAAATATCCAATATATTCCTGTGGTTAAAATTTTCGACTTCCTTGAACTTGAACAAAATTGAACATTCTGCAAAGGTCTCATTACTTATAAC
>CAZKGS010000393.1:0-1866 GCA_964552105.1 uncultured Syntrophaceae bacterium | reverse complement strand
TGAAATATACGAAGCAACTAATCAGTACATATAATTTTAGATTTGTTTCAGACACCACCGAACAGCATTCTGTTGCAGTTTTACAAATTCCGAATTCATAAGTATTTCAAGTGTATGGCCGGGAGCCAAGAAGCACACTCTGCCTTTTCCATATTCGTATGCCCAGCCTGAGCAGCCTGACGGGCCAAAACCTCTCTCCCCAAGCTGCTTGTCATAATGTTTATCACTTTTTATGTTATTGTATGACCAGCCATCTATCGACTCATTTATCATGAAGACGTTACGAGGATCCTTGTCATATTGATTATAGTGGTGCTCGCCTGTTATCTCAAAATCATTCACTCCATTTGTTATGGGATGATTTTTGTTTGTTATCTTTACTCTGTACGGCCGTATGTCAGTATGCCGTAGCCAATAACCACCTATGACATCGCGAATAATTTCTGTCCCTGTTGCTTTTGCAATATCGGTGCTGTTATGCAGAAACAACGCACCACCGCCGTTTTGAACAAATGCCTGAACCATTTTCTCCTGCTCTACGGTAAACGGTCCATAATGAAGAGTAATCAGCAACCTGTATCCATCAAGTGTTGACATCTTCTTGACGTCACTCTCATAATCAATAGTAATATTAACTCCTTTCACAATATTTTCATCAAGAGCAGTTTTTATTACTTCAAACGGCGTACTGCCTCCAACAAGAGCATAAGCATCGGTTTTTTTGGTTTGTCCAAAAGCTTTTGCAGAAACTAAAGTACTTGTAATTCCGAGAGCTCCTATGGTCTTTATTGCGGAACGGCGATTAATATTCACTTTATTTTTCATGATTTCACTCCTCTATAGTATGATAGTTAACTTTTCCAGTATATTTAGTTGACATTCCCCAGCTTTGATACAAGTCATATCAATATCATGAGCAGTCAAAATTCCCCACAATCTTGTTACTACACAAATAGTACCGCTTCCAAGTTCTTTGTGCAAATATTTTCGGTATGCAGATCTTTTAACTTTTGCTAAAAATATGCTTGATAAACACTGAAATATCCCATTTGAAATCACATATCACTATCATAAGATTTATTCACAAACTAATAAAGTAGCTGACAAATAAATAAGTACTTCCAGAAAAAACCTATATTATATCCGAAATACTCTATTTGGAAGCAATTCAATGATTATTTTCCCTTACGGGAAAACATTTCCCGGACATTCCAGCGCTTGTGACGTCTGACTGAGGAATTGTATTCACCATTTTTCTGGTTGACGAAACGGACATCCTCGACTGTGTAGAATGCTTTCGGGTTCACTGACCTGATGAATTCGATAACATCTGGCAGATTACTCCTTGGAATAACGCAGAGCAGGATTTTGACCGTGCCTTGAAGGCCCTGTGCGGGGAGCATGGTAACGCCGTACCCCTGTTCCTTGAGGTATTCTACAAGTTCCAACGGTTTTTTCTGGGTTACCACGCGGATAAGGACATTGCCGAGAGCGATACGTTCCTCTATGAACATCCCGATATAGTTTCCGGAGGCGAATCCGCTGGCATAGGTAATGTAATAGAACGGGTTTGTGAGATTTTTCATGACCTGTGTTATCGCGATAAGCCAGATCATAACTTCGAAAAAACCGCAGACAACCGCTAATAGTTTGTAGCCTCGTGACACGAAAATTACCCGCATTGTCCCGATGCTGACATCAACGATTCGTGACAGAAAAATAAGCAGCGGAAGGATAAAAAATCCAAACATAGTATATGTACTCTCCGGTGAGAACTCAAGGATTTGCATATAATATAGTATAGTATATCAACCGATATTTCCCAGCTTCCCAGCTATGATAAAAGTCAAGGGATAAACTGTTATT
>CAZKGS010000392.1:0-1878 GCA_964552105.1 uncultured Syntrophaceae bacterium | reverse complement strand
ATGGAACATTTTTTATGCCGGTTGATAAATTTCCAGCCGCATTATGTGATCCAGATGGGTATATTCTATTCAAAACACAACAAGAATATGAAAAATCATCATTCCTTGAGATTGGCAAAAGAGTAAATGTCAGAAGAGGGATTTCGAGTATCTCGGGATATGTAAAAATGAAATAAAATAATAAAACCGCTAACATGACAATCCACGCGGACCCGCGTTCCGCGGGCTGGTGATCTTTTCGTTATGTGTTTCAACGGTTAGGGGGCATATGAGCAATCAAAGTGACACTAATGAACAGTTAATCAGAGACCTTCAAAACCAGGTTGCTGATTTGAAACGGTTGGCTACCAATCTGACTGAGGCTGCCACAAAATCACACGATAGGAAGCTGAGCTGGGTCTATGCAATGGAAGGGAATCGCGATGGTGTATGGGACTGGAATGCTGTTACCAATAAAGTCTTCTTTTCGACGAGATGGAAAGGGATGCTTGGTTTCGATGAAGATGAAATAACGAATGATTTATTGGAATGGGATAAACGTGTTCATCCGAATGACAAGGATGCGGCTTATGCCAATCTCAATGCGCACTTAAACGGCGAGACTCCTTACTACGAAAACGAGCATAGGCTCCAATGCAAAGAAGGCTCTTACAAATGGATTCTTGATAGGGGGAAGATACTTAGCTGGACAGAAGACGGTAAGCCTTTAAGAGTTGTTGGAACTCATACTGATGTGACATCTAGAAAGGAAGCCGAAATCGAAAACCAACGTCTTTTAAAAGAGCTAAGTGAAGCACTTGATAAAGTCAAGCTCTTGAGCGGCCTTCTTCCAATTTGTTCAGTATGTAAGAAAATCAGGGACGACAAGGGTTACTGGAACCAGATTGAGAGTTATATTAGAGATCATTCAGAGGCAGAATTTAGTCATGGCATTTGCCCAGACTGCGCAAAAGAACTTTACCCAGATTTTGTGATTAAGGACAGAAAAGACACATAACAATCAAATGAACTCGGATGCAAATTCCGCTGCGCTCCATTTGCACCAGTTATTTGAGACGTTCCTCAAGGCGCTTCGCGCCTTGAGGAATGCCGAGTTGCCGGATACCCGGCCGACCGAATGGTTCTACGGCGCGGAGCGCCTTGCGAACCAATCGTTCGACCGGCAAATTTTTCTGCATATTGAACGAGGTGACCTTATCGATGTAATTGAGCACCCGAATCAATCTAAATATCCAAATCAACAAATGCTGGTTGTTAAAATTAGAGACTACGCTTATCTGGTTCCATTTATTGAAGATGAAGATGGTAAATTTTTAAAAACAATAATTCCGAGTCGTAAAGCAACTCGTGAGTATTTGGGAGGATGAAATGGCTAAAATAAAACTCGATAAAGAAGAAAAGGAAATTCTCGATAGTTATGAACGGGGAGAATGGAAGTCTGTTAAAAATCTTAAAAAAGAAATAGAAAGACATAAAGGATACGCTCGTCAGACTTTAAAAAAAGACAAGCGAGTAAATATTAGGATCTCATCCATGGTACTTGATGAGATTCAAACAAGGGCTGCTGAAGATGGCATGCCTTATCAAACTCTGATATCCAGCATTCTGCATCGGTTTATAACTGGACGGCTTATTGAAAAACCAAGGTCGAACAAGTCATTTGAGAATGACGTGTAAATGCTAACGCATTCCCACGCATCTCAATTCCACATTATATGGCTTGAAATGATAAATAGTAAATTCTGATAGTACAGTAAGTAATCTTGTAGAAAGCGCCACTATGCCACTTTGCGGCATTATAATGGAAAGTAACTTTCACAAAACATATTTAAGGCCGATGGGGGCATCGGGCCCTACATCTGGATATTGTCCAGAGAA
>CAZKGS010000391.1:0-1886 GCA_964552105.1 uncultured Syntrophaceae bacterium | reverse complement strand
TCCTCGGCAGTTGCCTTTGCAATTGGTCCGGTTATTGGAGGTGCTATCCTGGAGGTCACAACCTGGCACTGGATTTTTTTAATTAATATTCCAATTGGTATCAGTGCGGTTATTGCAGGATATATTATTCTTCCCCGTGAAAAACCAGAACTCAGATCTCTATCCTTTGATTATCTCGGTGCGTTGCTGATTTTTTTAACGACCATTCTATTGTTCCTCTTCATTACCAGTGGAATCATTGCAGGACTGCCAGTCGCCCTGACCCTCTGTGTAGCAGCTCTTGTTTCCGCAGCAGCACTCGTCATATGGGAACGGCGGACAGATGATCCGGTACTTGATATGGATCTTATTACGAGACGACCTTTTTTCTTATCTACACTTGCGTTCGTTTTTTTAGGCGGGGCATTCGGAGGCATTCTGTTTATTCTGCCATTTTATTTTGATGTTATTCTCCATGCAACACCCGGCATCACCGGGATGTATCTCCTTATCCCTGCGGTTTTCTGTGCGATATGCAATCCTCCTGCCGGTGCTACCGCTGACCGATATGGAACCCGAATTGTCACTATCATCGGAGGAAGCCTTGTAACACTGTCCTTTTTCCTGTTTTGTGGATATACCACAACAGAAGAGACGATTCTTATCTTTGGATCCCTTATACTGATAGGTGTGGGAAGTGGCATATTTCAGGGACCGGGAGCCAGCAGAATCATTGAAAACAGTCCTGAAGAAAAAAAAGTAATTGCATCTGCCATTCTCTCAATGGCACTTTATATTGGTGTTGCCTGTGGAACGGCACTTTTTTCTGCAGCATTTTCCTGGTTTGTCCCGACAGGAGAACATGCAACAATTCATGGAGCCATCTTCATGCAGGGATTTCATGCAGCAATGATAACCGGATTGGTAATGGCAGGAATTGGCCTCATTCTGACAATCGCTGTGCGAAACCACTCACCACAGAAAAAATACGACACTAATTCATCAGATTACAACTGAGATATCCCCTGTTCGGACATCTCTATGCAACAGGTTCCATCGGTTGTAACCTGCCAGTGAGTGATATGATAATGTAATGAGTGGTTCATACTCTTTTTTCGTTCCTTTCTCCCTAATTTGCAATCAAATTGAGGATATCAGACAGTATTTAGACAATTGTCCTGAATATGAACGGAACCCGTTTTCGAAGGACGTAGTAGTGACTGAAGATTTGTCATGAAAATGGATACTCATTTTCATAGGTTGAGCCTGATGTCTTGCATCATCGCGTTTAATTAATTGAACGAGAACATTCCACTCAGGGATGGGTCAGAAACGAATGAACCATATGGATCAGTTTTGAGTGAGCGAAAACACTTCTCTCAAAAATTATCATTAAAAAAACAGAATCAGTGAATATAAGATAAAATACATAGTTTTCCCGGTTTATTTGGCTTTATTACAGGGGGGTAATGTCACTGGAAGGGTTAACATGTTTTTTGGAGGGGATACAAAATATACAGGAAAATGTCTGGCACAGATATACATTATAGTGCCAGGCATAACGTCTTGGAATTATCGAAGTGAAACGGCGGTCATACCAAAGCGTGCACGCTGATCGCGCTATATAGATTAAAGCAGCTTTTCAGGAAGTTTGCCATTAACTATAATTATTACGCGATGTATTACAAAAGCGCGGGAACGATATTATCTCATATTTGGAATGATATGAGAAGGGATAAGGAATACCTTGAATGAAATGAGGGTATCTTTTTATCTCAGCATTTCTAAATTTACCATACTGAAATTCATTTGTCGAAAAGATATTGTATATCAAACTCCCATTTCAGTAAAATCAGAAGACGAACAGAAGGAATGTTCCATTATTAGATCGGAAGAGCACACGTCTG
>CAZKGS010000390.1:0-1901 GCA_964552105.1 uncultured Syntrophaceae bacterium | reverse complement strand
CCTGAATTCAAGAAGCTCGGCGGCAAATATTCGATTCAATGGCTTGACACCAAATGAACCAATTTTGTCATTCCCGCGAAAGCGGGAATCCAGGTTTTCTTCTTGACGATTGTTCCCGATATGTGTATATTGGGAACAGCAAAACAGGGAGGGATATCATGCCTAAAACACGCTTAAATATCAGCCTTGACCAGGATTTAGTGGATTTTGTCAAGGTATATGTTCGAGAGAACCGAACAACAGTTGCCGATGTTATTACGCAATTTGTCCTCGCACTCAAACGACAAGTGCAAGGAGATAGCATGGAGATCATACTTTCTGATCCTGACTTCCATAAAGCACTGCTCGATGTACAGTCCCAGCTTCGCGACGGCACGGCCAAATGGCACACCTTTGAGGAAGTCTTTGGCGACTGATGAAAGCAAAATTTGAAAAAGCATTTCTGAAAGGCGTCAGGAAACATGCCGGCATAAAGAAGCAGATTGAACAGAAAGTTCGCCAGATTATGGAGCACCCGGTTGAGCTTGGTGAACCTCTGAAAGGCAACTTGCGAGGGTTTTACTCCTGCCCGATCAAACGTAACTTCGTCATAATCTACCTGTATTGTGCTGCATGCCGAAAAAAGGGAGACGCTGAATTTGTTGCCTGTTCCGATTGTTCCACAACCTCTGACGAAACTATTAAATTTGTACTATTGGGACCCCATGATGAAGCGTACAGCACATTCTCAGGGACATGATCCGAGGGATTCTCGGGGACATGACCCGATTTAGCACGGGGACATGACCTGATTTAGTCTTATCAAATCAGGATCGTGTACCCGGAAGAGAAGCGAATAGTTAATAATTAAGATGTTACCCTCTATTAACTCTATTAAAAATGGTTTGTCATAAGCATAAATATCAGATAGAATTGCGTTATTGTTAAATAGGAGGTTAGGTCGTTATGAAAACCGCAACTTTTGATGAAGCTTTGGACATCATAGAATCTTTTCCAGAAGATCAAAGAGAGTCTATTGTCGAAATTGTCAAACATCGTCTGGCAGAAGAACGAAGAGAACAGCTTGCGCAAACCATTAAGGAAGCGCGGGAAGAATATGCCCGAGGTGAAGTCAGGCGGGGCACAGTGGACGATCTTATTCGAGAGATGGCCCAATGAGAACACTCATTTGGAGTAGCATTTACAAAATCTTTCAAAAGGTGGATGCGAAAACGGCCGGATCTGGCTAATGATATAGCCGAAGCGTTAACGGAAAAGAGGATCATGTGCCCGGACAAAGTGGAGGTAATTTAGCTATGTTAATAGAATATGTTGAAGAGGCATTAAAACGAGCACGTTATGAACTGATTGATGATAAAGAGCCTTACTATGGCGAGGTATCAGAACTGAAAGGTGTTTGGGCAACTGGAAAAACACTCGAAGAATGCAGAGAGAATCTGAAAGATGTTATTGAAGGTTGGATATTGGTCAGCCTGAGAAGAGATCTGCCGGTACCAAAGCTCGGCAAATGTGAAATAAAGGAACTACAGGTGGCGGTAGGTTAAATGTCAAAACTGAGTCCTGTATCTTTTAGTGAACTCGTAAGAAAACTTAAGACCCTGGATTTTGAAGGACCATTCAGCGGGGGGAACATCTGTTCATGATAAAAGGTGATCTGAGGCTTACTATATCAAACCCGCATAGGCAGGATATTGGAGTTGATCTCTTGAAAAAGATTCTAAGGCAAGGGGGAATACGGAGGGACGAATGGAACCAGGCCTGAAAAAAATCGTTAAATGGGAAATAATAAGGGTAGCATCCCCTTTTCCCACACGATTGTTTGACTGGATGCTGGATCGGGGTCCGGCATGATGAAAAGGGCGCAGCCCTTAATCCAATGGACGGGGACATGACCCGATTTA
>CAZKGS010000389.1:0-1903 GCA_964552105.1 uncultured Syntrophaceae bacterium | reverse complement strand
TCTTGCTTCAGTATTTCCTTAATATCGACAGTCGGATCTTCCAGTTTTGCCTTCAAAACCATTGCAATGCCTTCTGCTGCAACATGGGGGTTCTGCCCCACTTTGTAATTGATAGTAACAATAATTAACGTATCAGCCTTTTTCACTCCAATTACCTTCATTGTGGCACTTTGAACAACGGTATTCATCCTTCCTACTCCAAGCATGCCAAATGAGCGGCTCTGCGCGGCTGTCACATTACCCGTTACAATAGCGTGTACTCCCAATCTTTTCCCAATCCTAATCACTTTATTCGAGCTGTAACCTTCATTAACCAGTTTCTTCACTGTAGATTTTCTCAGTTTGCTTCCGTCACTCACCCGGAATCCTAATTGTGCTAATTCTATGCACAGGTTGTCTCCCACCACGGCCCCCAAATCGCCTATTCTTCCTAATGGTTCTTCCGTGCTTTCCTGCCCCATAAATATGGCAACGTATTTAATTTTGTTCAGTTCTTTTTCGGTAACTCCAGAGACCACCATGGCATCGACATCTGCTTTTTCAATCGATTGATATGCCGTCGTACCGAGCTGTAAGGCAGTAAGGGGGACGGTAATTAATGATAATGTTGGGACACAGCCGAGAAGGAAAAACAAAATTACCACAGAAAAAAATCCGATGCTTATCTGTCTTTTTGAAAGAAACATAAAATTCCTTTTTTAATATTTTGCTTTGTTAAAATAAAAAAAATAAACCCTTTGGCTCAGCTATACTGAAGAACAATGAGGGACGCAATGAAGCGTTTCATGCGTTTGGCATGAAATGTTTCACATAATTAATTTAATTTAGTATAATGCAATATATGTTTATGAATAGAGGCCTTGCAGAATGTTCAATTTTGTTCAAGTTCAAGGAAGGCGAAATTTTAAACACAGGAATATATTGGATATTTCGAGGATTAAAATTTGAGCCTGACGCAAAAATTGGTCAAAAGGGGACGTTATGCAAAGGTCTCGAATAATGCCAGCGGAGAGAGGAGGGATCTATATGTCAATATTTTTCATGTTTGGTAAATACACAACAGATGCATTAAGGGAAGTCAGCCCTGAGCGTACTGACAAGGCCGTTGATTTGATCAAGAAAAATGGTGGTGAGGTCAGGGGCATGTATTGTCTGCTCGGAGAGCATGATCTTATTATTATTGCAGATTTTCCCAATGTAGAACAGGCGATGATAACCTCGGTTGACTTGCACAAATTAACAGGTATCTCGTTCACTACATCACCTGTGGTGAACGTTGAAGAGTTTGACAAGTTGATTAAAGAAACAAAAGAGATATAATCTTGACACATTCGTAAAAAGTCGGATTTCCCTTCCCTTGGCAGGAGGGGACAAAGGGGTGGGGGGAACGTAAGTACATAAAATGGCGTCGCATTTACCCTCACCCCTGTCCTCTCCCATCAAGGGAGATGGGGCACTTTTAACTTTTTACGAGACCGTCAATTTTTGGGTTAAAAAAGATACGGGCGCAAATCCACACCTTTGACAGCCGGAGAGTGTCATGTCAAGTGTGTAGATCTGCCCCACTAATAGCTGCCCTGGGTTTATATGAGCCCCTTACTTTTAAGCCACTCTTTGGCCACAAGGTTCACATCTTTGTGTGCCACATCCACAGCACTGTTTAGCTGCTGCATTTCTTTTGTTGTAAGTTTGTCGGCTACAGGTTTCAGAATAGCGCGGATTTCCGGGTATTTCTTGATTACTGCCGCACGGATAACAGGAGCAGGATTGTAGATGGGGAAGTATGATTTATTGTCCTCAAGGTTGATGAAGCCGAATGCCGCAATCCGACCGTCGGTTGCAAATCCCATATTCCTCCCAAAAATTTTGCCAGCTTTCATAAATATCTTCGGCCTCTTAAATA
>CAZKGS010000388.1:0-1934 GCA_964552105.1 uncultured Syntrophaceae bacterium | reverse complement strand
AGTTAAGATTGTTTTGATTTAAGATGCCCCGCCTTGTAGGCGGGGTAATTCACTTCCCAAATCGTACCCAAATAAAAAGGACTAACCATAATCATAGTTAGCCCTTTGCAATTCCGGCATTTTCACAGAGAGTCGAATCCTGGTCACCGGATTGAAATGTAAGAAAACCATTATGCTGAGTATCTATGGCCGACAAGAAAAGGCGATGAATGACAATTCGTGCTTTGTCCCAGGAAGAGTCCGAGCAAATACGGTTTCTGGGATAGAAAAGCCATCGCCTGTTTCCTGATTTCAGATTCAGCATAATCAATACTACTGTGATAGGTCTGGTAGTCAAAGGTAATACTGCGTGCAAAATAAAGAGGTTTAAGTACATTAATGATCTCGATCTTTACCTGTTCAGATGCTCCGTCGAAAAGATAAAGGAGTTTATAGACAATTTGTGACCAGAGCATGATATCTATATCATATTGATCCATTAATAATTTGTCATGGATGTGTTGATAGGTATAGGGGTCTAAATAATGTTTTAGTAAGTCCTGGTACTTGTCGTATTCTTTTCGACAAGCTTGTTTAAGCTTCAGGATGTCTAAGGATATTGGTACTATGGATTCGGTTGTTTCATCCAGGCCATAGCGGTTTACGTTACGAACTTCATTCTGCCAGCAGATGCCTGAACCATTATTCGAGTGTGAATCCAGCCAGTTAGATTTGTGTTTGAGTAATGTTGAAAAGAGCGTGTACACAACTTCTTCAAACATCTTGTCGAGTTTCGGGAAGCTCGCATTGTGGATTTTAGCGCCCAATCCCGACTGGCAGACACTAAAATCGCCGGATAATGCATTCAGTGACATAAAGATGTCGATTCCATAATGTCGGTTCATTTCGTTCCATTCCTGTTCAAGCCAGTGAGAGCAGAGCTTTGGAGAAAAAGCGAAATCTCCTCCAATCGGCTGGCGAATATCAAAACCCATGAGTGAAAAGACAAGGGGATAGCAAAAGTGATTTGTAATCGTTCCGTCAAACTGATGTCGTGAATATAAAGGGGTAACGTAATCATGACCATCCAGGATGGGGTATCCGAGATACTTTATCCATTCCGGGGTGATTGATTGCAAGTCCGCGTCAACAACTACCATAACCTTTGCTTCCGTCTTCCGGCAAAAATTGAAAAGATTAAAGAAATTATTTCCCTTTCCCTTTACACCTTCAGGAGTTGATATATATTTTTTATGAACTCTTTCAGGAGTTTCGACAGAGAGGAACGCATCCCTCGTGCCGTCAGGGCTGCAATTATCACAGTTTACAATAGCACTTCTTGAATCAGGGAAGTACTTATTAAGACCACTTCCCACCATCTGGACAACATGACCTATTGTCCGGGACTCATTATAGGAAGGAATACCAACGACTACCTGAAAATTTTCGTTCATAAAATCTGCTCCTTTGATATGGGGACTGTTTAGATAAAATATAGCAAGTTATGTGCCAGCAGGCATTGCTCATTTTTAGGCACTATAATCAGCATGTTACGCTTAAATCAAGTTGTGTTCCAACAGATATTGTAGTTTTGGAACATGAGATGAATGGCATCCGCAAATTGTATGAGTTTCCAACTCATCCAAGCTCCAAATATTGGAGGTTGGATTATGACAAATGAAGATTTTAGCGTAGCGTAAAAGTCTATGTCGCGCGCACATATCAGAAATATTTCTTAAATGCAATAAAAAAAGGAGCCAACCATAGAAATGGCTAACTCCTTTAATTCTTTGGCGTCCCCACGGGGAGTCGAACCCCGGTCGCCGGCGTGAAAGGCCGGTGTCCTAGGCCTCTAGACGATGGGGACGCATAATATATTCAATTGAATCTGGTCTTATATATTTTTATGTTCCGGAATGTCAAGAAGAATTGTACTTCCATGGCATTTTTCAAAG
>CAZKGS010000387.1:0-1936 GCA_964552105.1 uncultured Syntrophaceae bacterium | reverse complement strand
TGGCCCTTCAAGGTTTCGCATGGGCCATACAAGATATAGTGGTTCATAAAGATAGTCCTGTTATGAAGCACTGGCATAGAGATCAAGGCCGCCACAGTGGAAAAGAATCGCTTTACGGTAATGTTCTCTGTTCCTAAAACCACAGGCCATTTGCTTAACGGTCTGTATTTTGCTGTTTAATCCCTCAACAACGGCATTGGTTATACGATGTTTGAAATAGGTCAAAATATTAGGCATATGGCTTTTCAAGGTCCGAGCAGCTTTGATCATGGGTTTGAGACGACTGTGAGAGGCCCAGAAATACCATCTTTTAAAGAATTTTTCAGCATTCTTAGGATAGCTGTAATTCCAAAAATGTCTCAACGATTCTTTAATCGCCCAGGCCCTGCTTGTTTTCAAATTCATCTTCCGGATCTCATCAAATTCTCCCTTTCGCCAGTCTGGAATCCTTTCCTCATTCATAAGCCAAAGGTATTTCGTTCCTTTAAGCCACTCCTCACCGTTTTTCATCAACTGCTTATGCTCTTGACGTCTCACCTTGTCCAGGGCATCTGTCACGTATCGTATTACATGAAATCGGTCAAAAACGATCTTTTTTTCCGCATCGGGAACATAATTTTTCGTGGCAGCAATATAGGGGTCCCACATGTCCATGGCGATAGCCTTAACCACACCCAAATCTTCCTTGTTAAATTGGCTATAGTACCCTTCAAGACTCTTTTGACCTCTATCTTCAAGAACGCATTCCACCGTGCCAGCTCTCAGATTGCAGACCAACGTCTCATAACTATGTCTCTTGGCAAAAGACTTCTCATCAATGCCAATATATTCAGGAACCGAGACCTTTTTCCTCTTAAGTCCTCTCGCGACAGCTTTGTCCATGATGTTCCAGGCTTCGCTCCATGTAGTCCCGGTCAAACGATTAACTCCTGTCACATCACACTCTTTCAGGGTGTCAATCACCCTGTTCTCATAGAGCAGAGTAAATCGGCTGCCAGGCTCAGCCCAGGGAACAGATACTTGCCTTATCCCATGATCAGAACATTTTACACGGGGCATTCGAGCATGGATATAGGTCCCAAACTGACATGTATCCAGATGTCGCCATACTCGTTCTTCACTGTGATCATATACAGATGCCTTTATTTTGCACTCAGGACAATCCCATTTTGTGCCAGAGTAATTTTCTACCCATACATCCACCCGGCCAGCGGCAGAATTAAGTTTAACCTTGGTTACTCTCCAAGGATTTTTAAGTCTAAGCAATCTTTCATAAAGTTCAGTGTCTTGCATCGGCAACCTCTTTCATTTGTTTTTGAAGCCGATGCTACAATATAGAAGCCAATTTGGCTACAACATATAGATGCGCCCATGCGAAACCTTGAAGGGCCTATATTGTTAACATGCTGAAATTTATGATAGGAAGATCCTGAAGGCGGATCATGGCATTTTATAATAAATTTTCCCTGATAAGGAGGTGGCCCGCGTGTTTAAAAATATACTTGTTCCAACGGATCTATCGGAAAAAAGCAGCAGGGCGCTGGAGATCGCCCTGGACATGGCAGAGAAGAGGGGAGACTGCAGGATCACTTTTCTTCATGTTATTGAAAGAATCGAAGACTCTGATGATGAGGAATTTCAGTCATTCTATGATAAGCTTGCCTCAAAGGCCCGTTTAAAGATGAAAGAGATCATCAGGCAGTACAGCCACAGGAAGGCGGAAATAGACAATGAAATAATTTTCGGCAACAGGGTAGGGGAGATAGTCGCTTTCGCCTATAAACACGCTATTGATCTCATCATCTTAAGCTCCCATAAGCTGGATAAACTGGATGCAGTGCAGGACTGGGCAACTATAAGCTATAAGGTCGGGATCCTGGCCCCATGTCCTGTCATGATGGTAAAGTAATGAACCGCCCGATAAATACGAAAGATA
>CAZKGS010000386.1:0-1945 GCA_964552105.1 uncultured Syntrophaceae bacterium | reverse complement strand
GTTACCTCTTTCCCATCGATTGTTAATGAAATATTTTTATCCATTCTGCACTCCTTTACCTGCAGGTCTCCCGTCCTTTGTCTCGAAAAAGAAAAAAATTCTTGAGATCGTATGAAGTGTTGTCAGCAAAAAATAAGAAGTAAATACCGAGAGACAATACACCTTTTCCCCATGATTTTCAAGTGCCATGTCAGAAAAAATATTGGCAAAATCAGGGAGAATACTGGTTTCATATTTGATATTTTTTCAAATTGGTTGATAAGTCAAATTCACCATGCTACGATAAGTTACATAAAAAAAGGAGAAAATTTGGATGAGAAAAAGAGACGTTGTTATTTTGGGGGGAACAATGGGGATTTCTGCAGGTATGAGCTGCAGGGATCATTATCCCGATAAAACAATTACTATGATCAGAAAAGAGGTTAATGTACAAGTTCCATGCGGTATTCCCTATATCTTTGGCACGGTAGCTACACCTGAAAAAAATATTATACCCGATCGCATTTTGGAGAGTAACCAGATAGAGTTAATTAAAGGTGATGCCATTGATGTGGACAGGTCAAAAAAGGTCGTGCAGCTTGCGAGTGGAGAGACTGTCGGATATGAAAAACTGGTTTTTGCCACCGGTTCGCTTCCCCTTGTTCCGCCTATTCCCGGGGTTGATAAAAAAGGGGTCTTCCCTGTGAAAAAAGACCTCAGTTATTTATGGCATTTACTCTATCAGATGGATAAAGTTAAAAATGTTGTTATCATCGGTGGTGGATTTATAGGTATGGAGTTTGCTGATGAATGCAGAAAAAACAGGGACATTAATATAACCGTTGTAGAAATGTTGCCACACTGCCTGCAGGCTGCCATGGATGAGGAATTTTGTGAGGAGGCCGAAGCTGCTTTAGCAGAGACAGGCGTAAAAATTATCACGAATGAACGAGTAGTGTCCATCCTTGGTGATGAAGAGGTGACCGGTGTTGAATTGGCAAATGGTGAAAAGATAAATGCAGATATGGTCATTCTTGGTTTAGGAGCCGTGCCCAATACGTCTCTTGCCGAAAAAGCAGGTTTCGAATTGGGATTCAGAAATGCTGTTAAAGTAGACAGACACATGCGGACAGTTACTGACATGGATGTTTTTGCCTGCGGTGATTGTGCCGAAAAGTTCTCTTTTTTTGATGGCAGGCCGAGTGGTGTCATGCTCGCGTCAGTAGGTGGTTCGGAGGCGCGAATTGTGGGAGCAAATCTGTTTTCACCAACCCACTATAACATAGGTACGGTAGGTGTATTCTCAACTTTGATCAATGAGAGGGCCTTTGCTGCTGCAGGAATAACTGAAAGGTATGCAAAAGAAGCAGAATGTAAAATAGTTATAGGAACAGAAACATCAACAGATACACATCCGGCGGGAATGCCTGGATCCAATATAGTAAAATTAAAGCTTATCTTTGCCAAAGACACGGGTGTTCTTCTCGGAGGCGGTTTGTCAGGAGGTAAATCTATCGGTGAAATGATTAATGTAGTCAGTGCATGTATTCAACATAGAATGACAGCAAATGATATACTCATGTTCCAGATGGGCACTCACCCTGCTCTTACTCCATCTCCGATCATGTATCCCCTTGTAAATGCAGCATGCAAGTGTGTTGGAGGCATTAAGAGTCTGTCATGAATATCTCCGATAACATCATTAATTTTCTCACCTTTTCATTTTAAACAAAATGATGATCATTGACACATGCCAAAAATATGTGTATAAGAAACATCAATTTTTTTCTGAGTTCATCATAAAAATCTTGATTTCTGTAGAAGCATATTATAAACAGGATCGCAATTTTAAAATCTAATTAGAAAAGACTTCTTGCCCGAATTTAGTATTCGGGATAAAGAGCCGAGAGGAGGTAATATTTTGAGGAGATACGAAACAATATTCATTACCCTTGCCGATTTGTCC
>CAZKGS010000385.1:0-1954 GCA_964552105.1 uncultured Syntrophaceae bacterium | reverse complement strand
TAAGTTAATCACCTCTTCTCCTGTAATTAAAGTTAACTAATAATGCATGGAGCCTAAAAATATGCATAAGGAGGCTATCACACTATTTATTGAGCTTTAATTTAGCACATATCTTTAAAATAAAAGAATAAAAAAAAGACGATTATGTGTCAAGCATACATCAGCAATTCTAATTTTGGCAATAATTGCGACCAACAGAGTTATTAAAAATCAAACTTAGACGAATTTAAGAAAGATACAAAATCTTTTCTGAGGATCCGGAAGGTTTCTGGTTTGCTGAGAGCTATTTTTGGCGCATTGGGCTGCAAAGCTCATTTTTAACAAATTTTGCATATACCTGTCCCTTGATGTTTTGAAAGCATCTTATTCTTTAATCAATTTTAAGAGTTGAAAAAACCATTAGCTTGTATCTATAATCTCTATTTCGAGGCCATGGAGCATAAAAGTTAACATTGCATCCCAGCTTTCGAAGTAAATATAACGGGTTAATGCGCGAATGTCATCAAAGAAAGTTTGCCGTGTTGGAAGGTCGCTACGAATCAGTTCATATTTTTTATCCATCATCTCAAGTACGGTATGAAACAAGAATGCTAAGAGATTCAGTGTCATCATAAGTTGAGACAAATACTTCTTGCCGTGACCAAAGTTGTGCTCAAGATGATATCCTCTGTTTTTAAGTACGTTATTGTTTTCGTTTTCAATTTTCCAACGCGTGCGACCATCTGCTACAATCTGTTTGACATTGTTCTTTGAAATTTCAAAATTGGATGCAAAAGCGTTTTTGTACTCAATGGTACCATCCGGCAGTGTTGTGGTAAGTTCACACCAATTGACCATCTGTGCATCTTCACCATCACGCAAGGGCACTTGATTTACAAAACGATAGGTGTCGATATGATGGGTTTTTCCACTCCATCTTTTTTTCACTACTGTTTCAACAGCTTGAATGCCATCGAGCTCTTCCACCCATTGGTAAAGAGTTTTATGAGAATCGGGTTTGCAAACAAGAATGAAATCAAGACCGTGATGCAAAATCAATTTGCATATCGATTGCTTACAATATAAATCATCACCCAGGATAGTAATGCCCAGGGTCTTATAAAGCGGAGCAAATTGGTTTAACCAGCGTTTAGCCGCCGTATTTTCACAGTCTTGTTTTTTATGCCCGTCCTGCGGGGTAATAAACTCCGGTGGTAAGGAGATCACCTTGTTACAACCCGGCTTGAGAAGCACTGGTGTAAGGGCCGTATGAGAATAGGTTGTGGAACCGTTTTTATGCTCCATGGTGCTGCAGTTTTCACAATGAATCGTGTTGGAGGAAAAATATTTGGTACCATCCAACGCACACAGTAAATTATTGTTGTATGAGCGAAAGCCATCGAGGAGGCCGGCAGCATCTAACGCTTCAACAATGAAAGCGAAGACCGGAAATACTGTTTCCGGAGGCACCACATCCAGCATATCCCTTATATGATTATCAGATGGGATTTTTTGTATCCCAAACAAAGATTGGGCATTGTTCACACCCCTGTTTTTCTGCATGGAATTTTGAAAGGCAAGAAAAGAAGGCGATTGTGTAAAGAATACCGAAAAGCAGCTAAGGGCTATATCTTCAATGTCGTATTGCATGTTGTTGCCGGTGCGTTTGTCAGGAAATCTGTGGGTTGCCATACGAAGCTGGCGCACCATCATATCAAAAGAGATATCCAGCGGCTCCTTTGATGCGATTATTTCTTTTTCCTGATTTTTAGGCAAACACATATGAGTCTTATGATAACCGGTAATTTATAATCAACACTTACCCATTATGTGTTATCATAGAAAAAATGCTTTGTCTACAATTTTTATTTTCTATTAAAACAATATGTTATGTGTTTTACCGACGGAGGGAAGATTGGGGGGGTTAAATGCCAAAATATGTTGCTCCGGCCTAAATTCATAATTAGAATTGCTG
>CAZKGS010000384.1:0-1956 GCA_964552105.1 uncultured Syntrophaceae bacterium | reverse complement strand
TAAAATTCTCGCCTTCCTTGAACTTGAACAAAATTGAACATTCTGCAAAGGTCTCGAGTAAACAGGGATCGGACTGTTCTGGATGCTGGCCACTGACGGCTTAAAGCTGAGCGCTTTCCATGAACGATAATGATATTGCCACTGTTATTGACCTTCTTGTAAAAGAACTTGAGACAGAGAAGCTTCCCATCGTTTCCGGTCTTGCGGAGAAAGATTCAGACCCCTTTCAGATACTCATATCCACACTTCTCAGCCTGAGGACAAAAGATGAAGTTACAGAGGTGGCCACTCAAAGGCTCTTTGCCCTCGCCTCCAGTCCTTCCGAGATGTTGAAGCTTTCTGAAGATCAAATCATCAACGCTATTTATCCCGTTGGTTTTTACAGAAACAAGACAAAGACGATCTTACATGTCTGCCGTGAATTGATCGAAAAATATAATTCCCGGGTTCCCGACACCATTGAAGAGTTGCTTTCTTTAAAAGGTGTGGGAAGAAAGACAGCGAATCTTGTTGTTACCCTCGGATATCAGGGTAAAGGAATATGTGTTGACACACATGTCCACAGGATTTCAAATCGTCTCGGATATGTAGAGACAAAAAACCCTGAAGAAACCGAATTTGCCCTGAGAAAAAAACTCCCTCACCAATACTGGACAATTTACAATACAATCATGGTCGCATTCGGCAGAAATATCTGCAGGCCTGTATCACCGCTCTGCAGTAAATGCCCCGTCTTCGATTTTTGTGAAAAGGTGGGAGTAACGAGGAATCGATAAAGGATAAAAAATGGGTGGGGCGCACTTAAAATATCAGCAATTAAATATACTATCACCGGTTTTGTTCCGCACCCGCTGTCTTATAAAATTTTTTCATTTCAGACTCTTTCCGTACTCTGCAAGTTCCTCCAATCCGATCCTATCAACCAGCATGATGTCCGGCCCATCCACTGGAAGAGATTGTTCTAAGTACAAGAGGAAAGATTATAAAGCGGACAGTAACCAAGCCTGATTGAGAACTTTGCATATCCTCTTGCGCTTCAAACATCATTTTATTCGTTTTCAACGAGTATCATTGATTAAAAAACCACTTGACATCCTGATTATTGGCATTATTATAATCGTACATCTACGATAAACGATTATGCGAAGTGAGTGCAATGAAATATTCCGACAAAAAGATCAAAGGTATGGTCAGGAAAGAATACGCCGGGATTGCCGATTCGTTAGATTCAGGGTGCGTGAAAGAATGTTGTGGCGGCGACTCATCACATCTTGTTGGTATTGCGGATATTGGCAATGGAACAGAACAGATGGTCTTTTCCGCATATATAAGGGCTGCAAGCCCTGAAAGGAGAGAAGCTGCCAATGAAAACAGATAATCGTACCTGTAAGCCTCTTTCGATAGACGCCCGGATTCTTGAAAAAACAGATCCAGAAACATGTAAAGAAATGCTGGCAGAATTATCCAAAGGGCTTGCACATCCCGCGCGGGTGGAAATTGTTCGTACCTTGGCCCATAACTCTCCGGAAACAAGATGTATCTGCGGTGATATTGTCAGTGTCATTCCACTGGCTCAGTCAAGTGTTTCCCAGCACCTCAAAGTATTGAAAGAAACAGGATGGATACATGGGGAGGTTGATGGACCTCGAGTTTGCTATTGCATTGTTGACGGTATTATAGAATATTATATGGAGCTTGTTAGAAGAGCCACTCAAGAATAAAAAAATATAAAGGAAAAAGCAGAATGTTTGAAATTTCAGAAAAGGCACAGGAGATGATCAGAAAAATCCTCGAATCAAGGAGCGAGAAACTCCCTGTCCGGCTGGTGTATTCCGGAGGCGGGTGAGCAGGCCCTTCATTGGGAATGTCTCTGGATGGGGCTAAGGAAGAGGATAAGGTCTTTGAGGAAGATGGTATCACATTCGTGATGGACGAACAATTATTTGAACAGGTGAA
>CAZKGS010000383.1:0-1962 GCA_964552105.1 uncultured Syntrophaceae bacterium | reverse complement strand
ATAATTTAGTTCTAAGAAAAAGAAAACCGTATGACTGGCGCAAAAAGAAATAATAAAAGTGTTGCGATGAAGCTTTGGGAGAAAGGGTACAGATTAAATAGGCAAGTCGAGGATTTCACTGTTGGTGACGATTACATTCTCGACCAGAAATTAACAAAATATGATGCCCTTGCTTCCATAGCCCACGCAAAGATGCTTGGTAAGGTCGGCATACTGAACAAAGATGAGGTGCAAAAACTCGTCATAGAACTTAACAACATTATTGAACTAGACAAGCAAGGCAAGTTTAAAATTGTCAAAGAACAGGAGGATTGCCATACAGCTATTGAGAACCATTTAACCAAGGAGTTAGGAGATTTAGGGAAAAAGATTCATACAGCAAGATCAAGAAACGACCAAGTCTTAACTGCCCTAAGATTATACTATAAAGAAGAATTGAACGATTGCAAAGAATTAGTCAATGGATTAATTGCAGCAATAAAAAGATTTACTGGAAAATATGGAAAAATAGAACTCCCTGGTTATACACACACCAGAAAAGCTATGCCTTCATCTATTTCAATGTGGGGTAACGCCTTCATTGATTCGATGCAGGACAATCTAAAGGCTGTCAATTTTGCATTGGAATTAATAGACCAATCACCATTAGGCACAGGAGCTGGATATGGGATACCATTGAAGATAGACAGAGGTTACACTGCTAAATTACTAGGATTCAAGAAATCGCAACAAAACCCCATTTATACCCAAAATAGCAGAGGCAAATTTGAATCAACAATACTACATACCTTGACTCAAATAATGTTCGACTTGAATAAAATTGCCACAGATTTAATTTTGTTTAGCATGCCTGAATTTGGTTATTTTGAATTGCCTGAAGAATTCTGTACCGGGAGTTCTATTATGCCCCAAAAGAAAAACCCTGATGTCTTGGAGCTACTAAGGGCTAAATATCACATCTTAGTTTCTTACGAAATACAAATTAAGAATATCACTAGTAATCTTATCTCTGGATATAATCGTGATTTACAGCTCACAAAAGGGCCAATGATGAAAGGGCTGGAAATGACAAAGCAAAGTTTGGCAATCATGACCTTAATATTTACAGATTTAAAAGGAAATAAGGAAAATTGCAGCCGAGCCTTAACCAAAGATATTTATGCGGCAGAAAAGGTTTACGCATTAGTTAAAAGAGGTATGCCGTTTAGAGAAGCTTTCAAGACTATTTCTGAAGAATATTAAAACTTCTACTGGTTTCGCCACTCTCACTCGCTTTTGCCAGGTCAGGACATTGCACTTTTTCTTTATCTTGTTACATGCTGAAGCTGTCAAATACAAAGTGGATTACCTCCCGACTCGGACTTCGTTCAACCTGCGTCGCTCTCGGGGCGCTGGCTACAGGAAAAGAACCGGAACGCCATTGTTGTCAACAATGAGTTAGTTTGAGATGAGCCTGACATTCGAGTAGGTGACGAGATTGTGTTGAAGCTGGGCAATATGGAATACGACTGGGAGGTAGTGGGTATCATCCTTATGACTACGAGGGGACTTGGCTATGCTCCGTTCAATTATATATCGCATATCAAAAAGGCGCGCGGCCTGGCTTTCACGTTGCTCATCAAAATAGAAGAGGATGGTCAATTTCAGTCTGCACTGGTGAGTGTATAGGACACGCCCTCTTTGACCGACCATTGGGGTTCAGCTTTTCGCTGATGGGCCTGACCGTCTAGTTGGCAATCGTGATGATTGCCCCTGTCATAGCTAGCTTGTTACCTGCTCACCGCGCAATGATTATGAGCGTGCAGGAAGCACTGGCGTATAAGTAGCCTCACAGCTAGTAGACCTGCCGACCTAGCCGTGATGGAATCCCTGCGTCACGAATAGCGCTATTTCCCCTGGACTAAGGCCATGAACTCAGCACGTGTCGCCGCTCGGCTGCGGAAAATCCCCCTGGTTGCCGAG
>CAZKGS010000382.1:0-1965 GCA_964552105.1 uncultured Syntrophaceae bacterium | reverse complement strand
AGGGATCGTAAAAAAATAAGTGCTACACGTTCATAGGAGAAAGCTAATTTTCTCATGGAAGAATGTTTACCATTATCACAGGAGAAATTATATAATTCCATTCTCCGTGAAACTTATCCCGAGTGATCGCTATTCTATCAAAGTCTTCGTCATCAATCTCTCTTCCTTTTTTGTAATCTCTATAGTCAATCTGTGCTTGAATTTCTAAGCCTTTTGTCGTTTTTGTGCTTCCAATCAACTGAACAACAGCTTCCCTGCTGATCAATGGAACTCCTCTCCAATTTTGAGTAATATAGCTGAACATTTTATGCTCAATTTTATTCCATTTACTTGTCGCCGGTGGAAAATGGCAAACATGAATGTCCACATTCAATTTATTAGATAATTTTTGTAATTCCCACTTCCAAAGGCGCACTCTATTTCCATTGCTACCGCCACAATCCGCAGTGATCATCAACTTAGAAATGTGTGGATAATCTTTTTTCCCCATTTTTTTCCACCAATCGCAAATCGTATTTACGGCAAATTCAGCAGTATCACTGGTTATTCCTACTCCAACCCATCCTTTATTTTTGCCAATATCATAAACACCATACGGCGCTACCTTACCTTCATCCGGATCGGGAAAATCATGGGTGTTTACTCTAATGGGATCTCTTTTTTTTCGATATTCACGACCGGCATTTTTAAAATCTCCGATAAGTTCTTTTTTCTTAGTATCAACAGAAATAACAGGAACTCCTTCTTTGAGAAAGTTCTTGGCTTTTTCATTGATATGTTCAAATTGGGCATTTCTATCTGGCACGGATTTTCCTTCCTTCTCTTTTCTGTTCAATTGCAAGCTATACCCCATCTCTTCTAATAGAGAAGCTACTGTACTATGGCTTACTTGAAATCCTTGGTTTAGCAGCTCATTAGACAGCTTCCTTAACCCTTTATTTGTCCAGCGCATAGGTAGCTCGGGATCACCCTTTGTAGCAGCCTCTACCAAAGCTTCTAGCTTTAAAAATATCCCTGGTATTTTATTGGAAATTAGCTTTGCTCCACCACCTTTTTTACGAATTCGACCTTTAGTTTTTTTGCGACGCCCCTTTTGTTGAATATCTTTGATCCCTCTATGAATCACCGATCGACTAACTTTTGTGGCGCCATGAACTAATGTTACTCCACCGACTCCAATAGACAATGCTTCAGCAGCACACCATAAACGGCGAGTTTTCTCATTCAATGCATACTTGATGCGTAGGTATTTTGTTCGGATTGCGTTTTTTGACATTACCACAACTATCTCAATAAAGGAAGACAGTATAGCTTAGGTAAATATTTTTTATCTATGGGAAATTAAAAAATTCCCTATGATTGTGTAGCACTTATTTTTTTACGATCCCTAACGATCAAGCAACCTGAGGAATCAAATTGACAAACTTGGATTTTCAAAACCTTGTGAGCAACCTAGTTTCTCTCCATAAAGAAACGGAGTGGCTAGAAGTAAAACACAACAATAAAAATCCCCAAGAGATCGGCGAATATATTTCCGCCTTATCAAATGGCGCAACTTTAATGGGCCGACACAATGCTTATATTTTATGGGGCGTTGAAGATTCAACTAATAAAATCATCGGTACCTCCTTCCGTCCAAGAGAAGAAAAAGTAAATAGTCAGGAACTTGAAAGCTGGCTTATTTTTCATCTCGATCCTCAGATCGATCTTCGTATTCACGAGGGAACCGTTGATGGTAGTTATGTGGTTTTATTTGAATTTGCCTCCGCAACTCATCGCCCGATCCGTTTTAAAGATATAGAATATATCAGAGTTGGAACTTATAAGAAAAAGCTCCAAGAATGCCCTGAGAAAGAAAGGGAATTGTGGCGTATATTAAGTCAAACCGTGTTTGAAAAGTGCATCGCAATGAAAAATGTTCCTGAAGATCAAGAATAAATTCATAAAATAGAACACCTTTGTTTG
>CAZKGS010000381.1:0-1996 GCA_964552105.1 uncultured Syntrophaceae bacterium | reverse complement strand
GGTGGGTGTAGCTCAGTTGGTTAGAGTGCCGGGTTGTGGCCCCGGAGGCCGGGGGTTCAAGTCCCGTCACTCACCCCATTTTAAGGAAAGGCATTTTTCGATGCCTTTCCTTTTTTTTATCCATCGAAATCCTTCATAATGTTTCTCAATATAAATACCTTCCCTGTTTTTAATTGACGATTTGATACTTTCCTGTATGATTCCACATAGAATCCTTATTTTATGGTTATGTTATGAAGAATGATAAGATATTATCCTCAGAATTGAAAAGGGAAGGGGAAACAGTCGATGATCTTCTCGGTGGACATCTTAAGATTTTTCAAAAAGAGAAAGGTTACAGATTTTCTGTAGATACTCTTCTTTTGTCTCATTTTATACCTCTAAAAAGGAAAGATCGCGTCGTTGACCTCGGCACGGGAAGCGGCATTATCCCGCTGATACTTGCATATCGGTTTGAGTCTATAAGGGTAGTGGGAGTGGAAATCCAGGAAGAACTGGTAGATATGGCGCGTAGAAGTATAAAATTGAACGGACTTGAGTCCAGAATTGATGTTTACCATGGTGATGTAAGGAAAATCAAAGATTTCCTCGATCCACAATCTTTTGATGTAGCCGTTTTTAATCCACCATACAGAAAATTGAACTCAGGAAGGGTTAACCCATATGAGGAAAAAGCTGTTGCACGGCATGAAATCAGGGGCTCCCTTGGTGATTTTTTGATTTCGGCGAAATATCTGCTGAAAAACAAAGGCGCTGTGTATCTAATCTATCCCGCAAGAAGAGGGGCGGAACTTTTCTTCCGGATGAGGAACAACCATATTGAACCAAAAAGAATACAAATAGTACATTCAAACAGTTCATCCAGTGCCGAATTTATCCTCGTCGAGGGAATCAAAAATGGTGGAGAAGAACTGAACGTGATGCCACCGCTCTTTATTTATGGTGAAAATGGAAGATATTCCCGGGAAATGGAAGACATATTCAGGGAGGTTGCGATCTGAGCGCCTAATTGTAACACTTATTTCATGACAGACTCTACCCCTCCTTAAGTCTGCGATTAATGATTTCTTTTGTCATGACCTGTTTTAATATACTTCTTAGCTCCTCATCGGTGATAGATACAATGCTTTCCTCGATGATTTTTCTGTCCCTTTCTCTCAGGGTGTATTGATTAATATCGGGCGTTTGTTTTTGTCCGTTTTTAAGTGGGGCAGGGCTTATATCTCCTATTGAAAAATAGATGTTTTTTATGGTCTGATCTTCCAGGACCGCATTGACTTTATCTATAATATCCTGTTTCATGAATTGAAGCTGCTGCATCCAGGTGGAAGTTGAAACCTTTACAAACAGGGTATCACCTTTCACATTATTGGCCCGGGTGTTTCCGGAAATTATGGGTCCGACGGCCTTGTTCCATGCATCCGAAAGGCGATGATCCCTGGTATGTACAGGGATCTTCCTTTTTTTGAGGACCGTCGGGAGAATATCCCCGATTCTTTGAAAATATTCTTGTTTTTTTCGTCTTCTCATGATTTTTTATTCTCATACTTGATCGCCTCAGTCAAGTTAACAAATATAAAACCGGAGAACCGAAGTAATGGATCCATGAACAAATACATCGATATAACGAAAGGCAGGAAAATAGTATGAACTTGATGGAAATGATTGAAAAGCTGAAATCCCATCCCGAATTCCATAAAGCCGGAATGATTCTCTGCCACAATGGTGTGGTAAGAAATTCATCGAGAGAAGGAAAGCCGGTGAGCGAACTTGTCATAACCTGTGACAGGGAAAGGCTGGATGAAATTCTTTCTGGTATGAAGAAGCGTCCCGGCATAATAGACGTAATCGCTGAAGTAAGAGAGGGTACGCTTCTTCCCGGTGATGATATTATGCTTGTTGCAGTAGCCGGCAATTTCAGAGAAAATGTATTTCCTGTTCTTAAGGAAATGGTAAATATGATAAAAAAAGATGTAACACAAAAAAAGGAGAGATA
>CAZKGS010000380.1:0-2005 GCA_964552105.1 uncultured Syntrophaceae bacterium | reverse complement strand
TCGGAAACGACATCGGCATAAGGTACAAAGCCAGGTAGATGTACCTTACCCTCCAATCCGCATTTTTTTACCATACCCTTTGTTTCCTCGAAAAGTGGCCCCCCCCCAACCATCGTAAACTCTAGGTTTTCACGAGTCTCACACAACTTTGAAAAAACCTCGACCGCAAGCAGAGGCGCCTTCTTCTCTACGAAACGACCGACAGATAGCAGCTTGATTGGCTTTCTCTTTGAAGGCAACTTTCTTGCCGCGTATGGAAGCCGGTTTAAGTCAAGTGAAGTGTGATGTACCCGGGATCTGTCATTCGGACACCCAATTTTAACTGCATCTTTCAACATAGATTTAGAACGGAAGAGGAATAAATCACCCTTCTCAAATAATTCATCGTATATTCCCGGGTTTCTGACCGGCTCCAGATAAAGGTCATACCCCCGAAAGGAGGTCACTAAAGGCAGGCCAAATGATTCCTTGATGAAAAGTCCGTAAACCCCTTCAGGGCCGAACTCTGCGTGAAGGATGCGGATATTATGCTTCTGTATAATATCGTGAAAATATCGTTTCGCTTTAAGGTAATGCCTGAGTTTCTTTAGAGTCGAAATCGGCCTCCCCAGGGAAAACCCCTTTCTTAGTGCAAGCTCGTCTGCCCAGATGTTGAGGGTGATCACCGGTTGGTGGGGGAAAACATCCAGGTTATGCGTTTCGTGGGTTAAAACAACTGGATTGAATTTTTTCAGAGAGGTAATTTCATTGTATAGGAATATCTCAGGCAATATCAGGTATTCGGTCCTAATGAATCCAACGGAGTTCATTTTATTAGATATTCATCTGCCTTTGGCAAACAAAGTTTTCTCAAGGAAAGTTTACGTGCGATCATAGGTAAAAAGATGTGAAGTAGAATAGATAAGTTGATAGAAGATAATAAGATCAGTTGTATATTATATTTCACTTGAATATTATGAGATAGTATGACTAAGAGGGAAATTTTAATCATTTTAGGGTTATTTCTCTTCTCTTTCAGTCTTTATGCTCTCCCGGTTTTTTTAAGTTGTGGTTTCGCTGGAAGTGGGGCTGATTCAATGATTTACACGGTTTTTGCGGGGAATATTTTGGAGAATCAGGTGTTGCATATCCAGGAAGTATTGAATTGTAAATACGATACTTTCTTTTTTTCTCCCAGATATATTTTAAACACTCCTTTTGGTCTTGTTCAGCATTTTCCGCCGGGATTGTCGATTTACCTGGCGTTCACCGGTTTATTAATTTTCAATAAAATCGCGTATGCAGTCCCGTTAAGCGGGGCTCTTTGCATTATCCTGTTTTACTTTCTCGTGAAAAAACACTACGGAAGAGAGCACGCCTTTGTAGCGGCAATTCTTTTAATTACTATGCCCGGTTTTTGGTTGTGGAGTGTCTCAACCATGCCGGAGATCCCATCTACACTGATATTAGTGTCAATTATTATTTTGATAAAAAATATCGGTGATTCTAAAAGTAGATTTTATCATAAATCAATTTTACTGGCGATTCTAGGCGGGTTCTGGTTGTGGGTAAGGTTTCAGAACATTATTCTATTTCCGGCTTTAACGTACTATTTAATTGAGAACACCAAGAAGGATAGAAGAATAAAGGGTTTTTTCCTAATTTCTTTGATTGTCTTTTTCTTCATTTTGGGACTTCTCTCATACAACAACGCGTATTTCGGCGGTTTTCTCACTTCAGGATACGAAGCCTATCAGAAACAGGCTTATCCAGTGAGATATGATGTAGAGGAGGGTATTGGATCATGGCCTGAACTAATTCCGTTTAATTCAAAAGCTTTAATTAAATTCTTTTTTAGATTACCCCTACTCGCCCCGTTTATCCTCCCGACTGCGGCTATTGCGGTTTTAGGCTTAATACATGCTATTCAAAAAAAGGATTCTTTGGCGATTTTCACGGGGCTTGCCTTGATTTCGTTTATCTTATTCTTCGGAAACTATGAATGGTTCTATAAGGCGCAGGCAAA
>CAZKGS010000379.1:0-2010 GCA_964552105.1 uncultured Syntrophaceae bacterium | reverse complement strand
GGATTAACCATGGCTGTTTACCAGTTGAATGGCCTGAATCTGCCGCGTTCGTCAAAAGAACAATACAGGACAGGTATTCCTGTAAAACAAAGTCAACTGAAGAGGGGGGATCTGGTTTTTTTTGCTACCTCCAGAGGTAAAAAGGTTTCTCATGTGGGCATATATACAGGTGATAATAAATTTATCCACGCACCGGGAAAGGGTAAGAAAATACGTATCTCCTCTCTTTCAAATAGATATTTCAAGACCCGATATGCGGGCGCAAAGACTTATTTGTGGTAAATAAGTAAAGAATCCCCAAGCTTGACACACCTCTTTGTTTTGTGTATTTTCAGAAAATGAAAAACGACTATCTGAATACAAAAATCGGTATGGTATCAGATATGATTATTGAATCCAGAAAACTGGTGGTATTTACGGGAGCAGGGGTCAGTACCGAATCAGGTATACCCGACTTTCGCAGCCCCGGAGGAATCTGGAGCAAATTTGATCCTGATGATTTTACTATAGAAAAATTTTTATACAGCCCGGAAACAAGAGAAAAACAGTGGAGAATTCTTGTTGAAGGCGGCATCTTCACAGACGCTCAACCGAATCAGGCCCACCTGTCTATTGCAGAGTTAGAGAAACTTGACAAGTTAGATTGTGTCATTACACAGAATGTGGATAATCTTCACCAGAAGGCGGGGAATTCTCCGGAAAAGGTGATTGAACTACATGGCAATATGAGATGGGTGGAATGTCTGGGTTGCAATGAACGCTACCCCGTGGAAGATATTGTCCAACGCTCAAAAAAGGGGAAAGAGGTTCCTGATTGTGAAAAATGTCATGGAATCTTAAAGCCGGATGTTGTTTTTTTTGGTGAGGCATTGCCGGAAGAAGCGTTGCAAAAAGCCACATATCATTCCAGAAATTGTGACCTTTTAATTGCAATCGGTTCTTCTCTTGCTGTTTTCCCCGCCGCCTATATGCCTGTATATGCTAAAGGGGCGGGTGCCAAACTAGTCATAATCAACATCGGCGACACCTCGTGCGACAGCAGTGCTGATATAGTTATCAATGGCAAAGCCGGTGAAGCAATGGGAAGGATACTGGATAAAGTCCGGGAAAAACTTTGACGGCTTTATCGGGCAAGACGCCCGATCTACCACGTGGGTAGGACAGGCGTCCTCGCCTGTCTATAAGGAAATCGTATATTCCTATTATCATATTGTGTTTTTTATATTTGGTCTTGCCTGGCTTTACGCGCTTTTTGTTTTATATATTGACATGATTATGATTTTCGCTTATACAATAGTGAATGGATCATTCTTGACAAAAGCGATTTTCAAAGACTTGAAATCATAGAGTACTTCTAAGCCTATTCTCCTTCTGCAAGATGTGAAGGGAAAACCAATGCAAAAACATCAATCAGGTACTGCAGTAGTTTCCATCGCGGTGATACTTGCCTGCCTCTTTTTAGGTTGCGCAGCAACAACAAAAAATACAAAATATACATACACAGCCACGGAAACATATATAACTTCTGACCCTGAGGGGGCTGAAATCAGCCTTAATGATAAACTCCAAGGTAAAACACCACTAACTGTTAAGGTCACTCGGCAGTACGCTGATGTCATTGGTGGGGGAAATACCTTCATCTTTAAAGCAGAAAAGCAAGGGTTCAGGACAAAAGTTAAGAGGTACAAGGGAGCTGCTTTTCAAAATCTTGTTTATGTAATACCGGGTCGCCTGCATTTTCCATTAAAGCCCTCGAGAATAAGTACAGATGCCAGGCCATTTGTTAAGAAAAAAGATGTCCAGAAAAAACCACGCTTGGCTGAACATGTAGGCAGGACTGGCAGCAAATTCAAATATAACATAACAACTGGCAATAAATGGGCTGTTCTAATTGGCATTTCCGAGTACCACGACACTCGCATTCCATCCCTTCGCTATGCTACTTCCGATGCAAGGGCATTTTACAACTGGTTGATATCTCCTCAAGGTGGCAAATATGCCCCTTCAAGG
>CAZKGS010000378.1:0-2010 GCA_964552105.1 uncultured Syntrophaceae bacterium | reverse complement strand
CAGGTTTCACCCGGAATCAGTGGCAACTTTGTTCCGGAATGGGTGGCAGGTTTGGGCCGGAATCTGCACTCTATAATGTTTATAGATTTTTTCTATGCTTAATATGGATTGTATACGTTTTTCCTGATTTTTAGGCAAACTTACCCCTTTTGCAGCAAGGATGTTTAATTTATGTGATAGCGCCTATAAGGCTGCACGCAATTTGTCCTGCTTTTCTATCTTTTGCAGATACCTCAATTGCCTCTGCTGAAGTATATGCCCGATGATTTGAATGTTTCGCGCAAAAATTGCCAGACCCACATAACGTTTAAAACCATGGATACCATGATCCCTGCAGCGTGATAGGCCATGATTTTCCAGTGCATTGATGGATGACTCGACAGCTGAATGTTTTCTCCGAGCCTCTTTAAATTCTTCTGAATTTTCAATTTCTTTGTTTATTGCCGATAGCTTTCCCTTACGTGGAAGAATCACTTTGTCCAATATCTCGGCCAGTTTTTTCTGGTTCTCCGGGCTGTGAAAACCTTTGTCAAAGCTGCATGCAATGAGTTCCTTATAACGTTCTTTAGTTTCCCGGATAATAGGAACGGCAACCTTATCATCCGTTTCATTCTGCATCACCCGATGGTGAAGGATAAAACCGAACTGATCTTTCACAACACAAACCTTAAGGCCTAACTCTTGGGAGACACCTGCTTTTCCCTTGCTTATCCATTCGGTATGCTCTTGGAAGATTGAAAATACCTTTTCGTGATGGGGGATTGTTTCGCCTTCAACGAGCCTTCGACGAATCTGATCAATCTGTCTTTCTGCATGCACAATGTATTTTTCGATTTCCTTGATCTTTAAATGAACCACAATACCTGGCGATGAGATGGATAAAATAGTTTTCCTGGCTTTATTAATCAAGGACTCAGCCAGTTCAAGGTAAGCCAGATGAGCATCAATGATCAACCGCTGTCTTTTTGCTTTCTTCTTTGCCTCCTTTGAAGTAGAGCGTTTCAGTTGCTGGGCTTTTCTGAAATACCTCTTCACTTTCTTGATGTTATAATCACCCTTACGCCATCCAGGCAGTGCAAAATTATCGCACAAGGTAATGATCAAAACGATGATTTTTCTCATCGCATCAAAAAGAAGATTGATGTCTGTGGGAAAATGAACATCGGTTTCTACCACAAATGAGTCACAGCTTGCTCTTAAATCTTCTTCAGGTTTTTTACCAATAACTTCATGACCATATTTAACAACGATGTGATTGATCTTATCGAGTACCTCAGGGGTAAAAAGAGAAACATTGTCTTTGAGCGTCTGTAGAGCATATTGGTATTCGTCATCTGTAATGGGAGTATGACCAAGCATTAAACGCAATTTTTTGTGATTGTTTGCTATCTCCATCAATTTGTCATAATCCCAGTTACAGATAAGACGCAGGGAGCCTAAAACTAAAATTGTCCATAGATCCATTCCCTCTCGCCCATTATTGGGATCTACATTATCCGGTATCAATTCCATCAGCACCTTAAAAACCTTCTCTCTAATTTCCAGATTGCAAAAAATGCCTTGAAGTCCCATCAGCAGTTTTGGAATTTCATCTCGAGACTGCAGATCGAAGTCAATTTTTGAAATGTCAACTTCTCCGATTTTCATCTGCATATCGATGACTTTTCTCATATTTTTCTCCCGAATATTTTCATTAATGTTGATTGATAGGGATTTTACTGCTTAATACGAAAATAACAAATTATTCTGTAATATCAACAGGATAATACACTATCTCATGTAAGAGATAAAGCATAAAATGTATTGAAAATGGAATTTAATTGAAAATATTCGGTCCTAAATTTCTGTGTAACAGGTTGAAAGATATGGAATTTTATGTTATCGGTCAGGCACTAATTAGTTAATGATACATATGTCATCAAAATAGAAAACCAATTTTTGTAGCAATTGTTAAAGATCTTTAAAAAAAGATTCGGCATGGAATAAACAATATGTCATTTTTCAGTCATA
>CAZKGS010000377.1:0-2012 GCA_964552105.1 uncultured Syntrophaceae bacterium | reverse complement strand
ATGTTTTAATCTGAGAACTTTCTCCTTTGCCTTTTTTGACCGGCGTCTTTTTTGTCGTCTTATCTGCTCTATTTTCTCCCTTTCCGCACTGATATGTCCTTTCTGAAGCCTTTCGATCCTGTCAAAAAGTATGCGTCTCGCCAAAAAACGATTTAAAGATTGGGACCGTGATTGCTGACATTTCACGGAAAGTCCTGTCGGAGCATGGACGAGACATACACATGAAGCGGTCTTATTTACTTTCTGCCCCCCGGGGCCGGAAGACCTGATGAAGGTTTCGCGGAGATCTTCTTCCCTTACGCCAAGCTGATTCATCCGTTCAATAAGCGCCTTATGTTTCTTCTGAGAAATGATTGAGGTTTTCATAGCACCGAATATACTGTAGTATGGATAATAATTCATCTAAAAAGGAAGTAAGATTATGTTCAGTGCTCAACTCATCAATGATCCCTTTGACGATCCGGGCGTATATGTAGAATTTCAATATAAAAAGGAAGCTGTCCTTTTTGATCTGGGGAATATTCATCACATCTCAACCCGGAAACTCCTTAAGATCAGTCATATATTTGTGTCTCATACACATATGGATCACTTCATCGGCTTTGATCATCTATTGAGGGTCTGCCTGGGAAGAGATCAGCATATTTCTCTCTTCGGGCCACCTGGTTTCATTAAAAACGTGGAGGGCAAAATAGGTGCTTACACATGGAATCTTGTCGAAAACTATTCAAACAATTTTGTTATTGAGGTAACGGAAGTTCATGAAAAACGAAAAAGGATAAGTCGCTATCGCTGCCAAAGAGCCTTTGAACCCGAAGTAGTGGCAGAGGCCGAAGATTTTAACGGCACGCTGGTAGATCAGAATGATTTCACAGTAAAAGGAATATTCCTTGATCACAAGATTCCATCACTTGCATACTCAATGGAAGAAAAAAAACATATCAATATCAAGAAAAATGTTCTCGATGAGATGGGGCTTCCCGTAGGGGCATGGCTTGGAGAATTTAAAGATAGAATACTCAGGGGTGAATCTGACGACACTCCCATCAATGTATGGTGGAAAAACCAAAACAAACACGTTCATGTGAAGACATTACCCCTTGGAGGACTAAAGGAAAAGATCATCAAGATAACACCCGGGAAAAAGATTGCCTACATAGCGGACGCTGTTTACAATGAAGATAATGCCCGGAAGATTATCGAGCTGGCCCGGGCTTCCGACATGATTTTCATTGAGGCTCCTTTCCTGGAAAAGGATGCGGAAATAGCGCTGAGAAAATATCACCTGACGGCAAAACAGGCGGGAGATCTGGCACGAAGGGCGGGCGGAAAGAATATGACGATTTTTCACTTCTCGCCAAAATACAGGGGACAGGAAAATCTCCTGCTGGAAGAGGCCATGAAGGCCTTTGGGGGTTAAATTTTCTCGATTTTAAATCCTTCTAACTTGATAGCAACGGAACGCTGAAGAAGATCAATGGAGACAACAAAGAGATTCTTTTTGGGATCCGTTTTAAGCACAACACCTTCAATATCTTTAAAGGCCCCATCTATGATACGTGCCCTTTCACCAACCTTCGGATATAGACACGTTTGCATTTCCACTTCCGAATTTATTAGACGCCTTATTGCCTCTATCTGGACATCGGGAACGGGTATCGGCTCATAACTGTTAGGTTTTCCCAGCATCTTGACAACACCATGGGTTTTAAGGACCTCTAACTTTTTTTCATTGGTTAAATCTAATAACTCCACAAATAGATATCCTGAAAACATGGGTGTCTTGATTTTTTTCCTTCTATCTTTTCTCTTGCTCCAGACTTCCATCTTGGGAAGAAAGGCATTAATAGATTTTTGAACAAGGCCGGCGTAGGCCTTGTCTTCAAAGCGTGATCTCGTATGGACGGCATACCAGGGCATGTGAACTCCTTTCTTAGGATTAATTTTGAATTTTGATGGACTCGTAAAAAGTCTGAATTTCTGTCGTTTGGTCATTCCCGACCTGATCGGGA
>CAZKGS010000376.1:0-2021 GCA_964552105.1 uncultured Syntrophaceae bacterium | reverse complement strand
GGAAAATCAAGCGTGATTAATTCTTTAGTCGGCAAAAAAGACCTTGTAAAAACAAGTAAAATACCGGGGAAAACACGTAAAGCAAATTTTTTCCGGATCAATAATTCTTTTTATTTTGTAGATTTTCCAGGATATGGATATGCGAAGCGTTCGATATCGGAGCGTAACAAAATAATCAAAAGGATCTTTTGGTATGTGGAGTTTTCCAATGTGAAACCCAAAGCTGTTTTCTTGATTATTGACGCTAACGTTGGTTTGACTGTTCTCGATCGAGATATGATAAAAATTCTCGAGACAAATAAACATCAAATTGTTATTATTGCAAACAAAATTGATAAATTAAGTAAAGGCGCCGTAGAAAAACAGCTTTCCTTAATTCAAAAAGAAGTGCAAGATATACCAGTTTTGGGATATTCGGCCAAAACAAACGAAGGAAAAGACGAATTAACCCAAAAAATTGCGAGTTTTGTTTAAAATAGCCCAACCGAGACACGTCGGTGGGAACACATTACAAACCCTCTAAATTACCCTTAAAAACCTTGATACTAGATCTAGGTTGTTAACCGTATTTTTCAGGCCCAAAAGAGCTTGACTTTTTTACTTTTATATATAATGTAGAGATATTAAAGGATTGCACCTTTAAAATTTTATAAGAAAAAGGAATAATTAAAATGCTAATATAAAGGACTTTTGAAGTCCTTTAACTATAATATGAGACTAAGGCTGTCTCAGAAATTGGGAAAACCATAGGAAAATATAGCGGGAGGTGCCTAGATGATTAACATCGGTATTGTAGGGTACGGCAACATGGGTCGAGGAGCTGTAAAGGCTGTGGAGCAGAGTGAAGACATGAAACTGCTGGCTGTCTTTACCAGGAGACCCGAGCAAGTCAAAGCACAAACAAGCGATGTTCCAGTATTCCACAATAGCAAAGCATTTCTATTACCCCTTAGAAACCAGATCGACGTGATGGTTCTTTGCGGCGGATCCAGGAAAGATATCCCGGTTCAGGGCCCAGAGTTTGCTGAATGTTTTAGTACCGTGGATGGCTTCGACACCCATGCAGATATTCCCACATATTTCAAGGAGATGAATATCATCGCCAATAAGAATGGAAATGTCTGTATGATTTCTACTGGTTGGGATCCGGGGATCTTCTCCATGGAAAGGATACTGGGCGACGCCTTTTTGCCAGGAAGTAAGCCTTATACATTCTGGGGAAATGGAGTTAGCCAGGGACATTCTGATGCCGCCCGGAAAGTTGAAGGGGTACTGGATGCCAGACAATATACCATTCCGATTGAGGAGGCGGTGGAGCAGGCAAGATCCGGCGAGAGACCTGATTTTTCCAAGAGGGAGATGCACAAGCGTCTGGTTTACATTGTGGCTGAAGAGGGAGCAGACGAAGAGAGGATAAGGAAAGAGATTGTTGAGATGCCTAAGTACTTTGATGGATACGACACAGAAGTAGTGTTCATCAGTAGAGAAGAGATGGAAAAAAATCATTCTTCTTATCCTCACGGAGGGTTCGTAATGACCTCAGGAATAACTGGTAGCGGCAATAAGCAGATTCTTGAATACCGATGCCAGTTGGAAAGCAACCCTGAGTTCACGGCCAGCGTTCTCGTTGCTTGCGCCAGAGCAGCTTTTCGGATGAAGGAAAGAGGGCACAAAGGTGCGTTCACCTTATTGGATATTCCATTAGGGTTGTTGAATCCTCATCCTGATGAAGTGCTGAGAAGCAAGTTCATGTGAGTAACAAAGGCAAAAAAAGCAAGGGAGAATCTTAAATGATTCGTTTGTACCTCGCTTTTTTTGACTCCGAAAGTTTTTCTTGGGTTTTATTTCACAATATAGGAAGTGAACCGACAAATATAAAATGAGACATCTCAAAAAATACTTATTTGGTCAATCAATCGCCAAGAAGGCGGTTTTTTAGTATAATAAGATAAAGGTCTATAAAAGTTTTAAATAAATAATATTATGAAAATCTTCAAAACATGGACGTTTCGTTGGTGGGA
>CAZKGS010000375.1:0-2023 GCA_964552105.1 uncultured Syntrophaceae bacterium | reverse complement strand
GTTTAGCTGTACCGTCATAATACTCATACTTATCACACACGTACCCTGCCACCGACTCGGCGCCAACCTTTTTCTTTTGTAAAACACTGTCCCAATGCGCAAGGGACTGGAACGGATCGACCATGAAAGCCTGAAATGTAAAATTTTTGACCTCCTGGTATTGTTTTGCTTCCGTATTGAGAAGCCTTGTAAAACCCCCTTGCCTATCAACGATAATGACAGGTTTTTCTCCTGTCTTCTTGTCATCCAAGTCCATGCGGTATTTTGCGTCCTTCACGTATATCTTCCCTGCAATGTCATGATTGAACACATGCTCGAATATGTCCGCCGTAAACTCGGCAGCCAGTGCTGATGTGCATAAGAAGATGACCGTCAGTATAACGGTTAAGCACGATAAACACCCGTAAAATACATTTTTTTTCATTTCTGCCCCCTTATCAATCATTCTCCTGCCAATCACTATATACTTATAACAAAATCAAAAAATTAAAGGAATTAATTCTGTTCACAAATATCACAGAAGAAATAAAAAACAAAAGGGGTTATCTCCTGTTAGATAACCCCTTTCTTTTATGGTGAGCCGCCGGAGACTCGAACTCCGAACCTACTGATTAAGAGTCAGTTGCTCTACCAGCTGAGCTAGCGGCCCAATATATACTTTTAAGCAATTTAAATGTCTGGCACGCCCGGTAGGATTCGAACCTACGACCAACAGATTCGAAGTCTGCGACTCTATCCAGCTGAGCTACGGGCGCATTCTGCTTTATTTGTCTCAACAAACAGATCAAAGCTGTGTTTAATCTTTGTTATTATAGCGGAAAAAGAACAACAGTCAAACAAGGGATGCTATTTAATTTTTTTCTTTTCATTCGTCAAGTAATATTTTTTACTTTTTCAGATGGCAGGCTGCATAGTGCCCTTTACCCTTATCAAGGAAATCCGGTTCTGTTTCTACACAAATATCCATCATATAAGGACAGCGGGAATGGAAAGAACACCCCGATGGAGGATCAATGGGGCTTGGAATATCACCCTTCAGGATAATTCTTCTTTTTTTCATTCCGGGATCAGGTACGGGCACAGCGGAAAGAAGGGCCTCCGTATAGGGATGGTATGGATTGTCAAACAGGGTTTGCCGATCTGCAAGTTCCACTATTTTTCCGAGATACATGACGGCAATCCTGTCACTCATATGGCCAATCACACTCAAATCATGGCTGATAAAAAGATATGTAAGATTATAATCACTCTGGAGTTTTTTGAGCAAATTCAATATCTGGGCCTGTATGGACACATCTAACGCCGATACGGGTTCATCTGCAACAACAAGCTCGGGATTGAGGGCGAGAGCTCGCGCTACTCCTATGCGCTGTCTTTGACCTCCGCTGAATTCATGCGGATACCGACTCATCTGCTCCCTTGTCAAACCCACCACTTCCATTAATCGAGCAGTTTTTTCTTCCCGTTCTTTCCCTCTGGCCAGTTTATGGACGAGAAAAGCTTCTCCGACGATGGAACCGGCATTTTTCCTGGGATTGAGAGATGTGTAAGGATCCTGAAAGATAAGCTGCACCTTTTTTCGAAAATTTTTTAATTCCCTGCCCGAGTATTGAAGGATGTCTTCTCCTTTAAAGATAATTTCGCCTTCGGTGGGTTCTTCAAGTCTCATAATTGTCCGACCAAGGGTTGTCTTTCCACAACCGCTTTCACCAACAAGACCCAGGGTTTCTCCTCTATAAATCTGCAAATCCACTCCATCGATGGCCCTTACAACTCCCCGGCTTCCCGACGAAAAATCACCTCCCAGGGTGAAATATTTCTTTAACCCTCTAATATCCAGCAAAACAGAATCCATAAGATCTATCATTTACCATTTAAAAAGATTTTGAATAAAGGGATGTTGATCCTTGTACCTTTTTTTTGTCCTTAATTCAAAATTCAACATTTAAAATTCAAAATTCTATTTATATCCTTGTTCCTTTAGCCTATGAATACATCCAACATCGAACAAGATGTCCGGATT
>CAZKGS010000374.1:0-2024 GCA_964552105.1 uncultured Syntrophaceae bacterium | reverse complement strand
AGTCAGAATGTCATGTAATTACATCCTGCCTGAACATGATGATATGGTATCACTTTCTTTTCAGACAGAGCCAGATACAACTTCTAAGAACAATTTGTCTCAATCCAGTTGTTTATCAGTATAAAAACAGGGATAACAGGTTTTTTTTTATTTTCTGGCATATTTCTCAAGTACTTTTCTAATGACAAAAGAGAATGAAGGTTACAATATATAATTAATGGCATACCTTCTAAATAACCTTTGTTTCACTTAATTTATTCCAAGAAGTTTTACAGTGCACTATAATTAATTGTCTGGTATCCAATAGTATCCTTAGTGAACATATCATACAAGTATCTGTTTGGCCCTGTCCCCTCCCGGAGACTTGGTGTCTCTCTTGGAGTAGACCTTATTCCCTACAAAACCTGTAGTTATGACTGTGTATATTGTGAGTGCGATGCCACGACCTGCCTTACTACCACCCGACAAGAGTATGTCCCCACAAAAAAAGTCATCACTGAATTGGATGCGTTTTTAGCATCAGAACCATATCTGGATAATATTACCTTTTCAGGATCCGGTGAACCAACCCTGCATTCAGGGATTGGTTTTATTGCAGAAAATATTGCATCTTCATATCCTGATTACCAGATGGCTCTCCTCACTAATGGGAGTCTCTTTTCAGATCCAGTTGTACGCGAAGATGTTCTTTCTATGGATATCATCATCCCATCTCTTGATGCAGCAACTGATTGCGTGTTTGAAAAGATAAACAGACCTCATTCTTCTATCACCACAGAGAGAGTTATCTCCGGCCTCGAAGCGTTACGTGATGATTTCGCTCGGGAAATGTGGCTTGAGATCTTTATTATCCCAGGCCTGAATGATACTGATGATGAGATCCAGAAACTCCATGAAGCAATTCTTCGCATCAGGCCTGATCGTGTACAACTCAATACCCTTGATAGGCCAGGAGTGGAAAGCTGGGTACAGCCAGCAACACAAAAGCACCTTTTAGATATCGCATCACGTCTTAATTATCCATCAATTGAAGTGATACAGCCTCCTGATACCCGAAAAGAGATTCCAAGTTATTCAGATGATCTGAAAAACAGCATTTTACAAACCATCCAGAGAAGGCCATGTACCGTGCTTGATCTCTGTGATATTTTTTCACTGCACCAGAATGAAGTGAATAAATATATCGGGGGTCTCCTTTTAGATGGGCTTATCAGAGAGAAAAGAGAGGAACGCGGCATCTTTTTTGTGGCAGTTATTTGATCTATGATGATCTCATTTTGTGAACCCTGCTCATATTCAGCAATTATTTTCTTTTATGAGGATACATCTGAAGATTTTCATCGCAATTTTTGAGCTTGATAGATACAGTTTCTCCCAAAAAAGCAAGGGTTCGCAAATTGAGGTAAAATATGACATCTGATATTCTAATTTCTACCTTTTATCAAGAACTTCATTACAGAGGGCATCAGCCTTTTGAATGTGCAGGTTTTCCCGGCTGGTATGACAGGCTGTCCAGGAGGGAAGAACATGAAGATTTTTCATCACCCTGCCATGGAGCTCTTTTAGAGTTGCATTCCTGACCTGGTAACGGCCCTGCAACTGGCGTACCACAAGCTCACTGTCGGATATAATAGTAAAACTATCAGGCTGCATTGCTATGGCCTCCAGCAGGCCTTCAAGAATGGCTGTATACTCTGCCACGTTGTTTGTTGCAACACCGAGGTACCGTGCTGACTGTTTTTTTAAAACGCCATTGACATAGATGAGGTATGCCCGGGCAGCCGGTCCCGGATTGCCACGTGATGCACCATCGGTTACAAGAATGATATCGGTTTGTTGTTTTTTTGTCATAAATCTCACTTCTGGTACGGATGTATCTGGGTTAGAATTGGAATTATAAAGATGATTCCTTCTCACTTATGCCCGTTAAGTAACCCACTATTTTACCGAATACCGCATATAGGTACTCCATGACTCTTGCAACGCTTGCCGGGGGATGTTTCTGGGGCATTGAGGCAGCATAT
>CAZKGS010000373.1:0-2030 GCA_964552105.1 uncultured Syntrophaceae bacterium | reverse complement strand
GGACCAAGGGAGTTTGAATTCGCTCGCCTGCGGGTCTTTGAGAAATGGAACGGGAGACCGGGACCGGCTTCCTGGCTGATGATCCGGAGATCTATACAAACAGGAGATAGGGAGATCAAGTTTTACCTGTCCAATGCCCCGGAAACCGTCTCCATCTCCGAAATGGCTTGGGCAGGATGTCAGCGCTGGAGCATCGAGGTGGACTTCAAGCTGGCCAAAGGTGAAGTCGGTCTCGACCATTATGAACTGACGAAATATCGGGGCTGGTATCACCATATCACACTCTCGATGCTTGCCCTTACATTCCTGAAGGCCGTGCAGCGGCAATGGGGGAAAAAAATGTGTGTCGGCTACTGTTCCTGAGATCCGAAGGCTCCTGGAGGTGGTTCTCCCAAGAATCACATGGAGCCCTCAAGACGTGATCGTTTGGTTTATGAAGCAGCGGCGTAACAAAGAAAAATCCAGAAACTCTTATAAGAAAAAATGGCTGAAAAATCACCCTACATAAACCATAATTACCGGCGTTGTAGTGCTAATTGTTCGGTATCAAAACTATTTCGAAAGGCAAATCTATGACGAAAACAAAACTGACCATTGATTTGTTGAGAGAGGAAGCAAAAAGATTTTCTAGGGTTGAATCACTACATGACGAACCATCGCTTTTTGGAGTAACTGATGGAAAAGCAGTTGGCACATATCTGGAGCATAAATTTCAATCTTATTTGAGGCTTAGATATACTTATGTGGAAGGGTCTTCTGCCAAAGGTATAGATTTTCCTGAGCTTGGGGTGGACATGAAAGTAACAAGTATCAAGCAGCCTCAATCGTCATGTCCTTTTAAATCCGCTAAACAAAAAATTTTCGGCCTGGGTTATTCTCTTATCGTCTTTGTTTATGAAAAAACAGATGATAATAAAAAACGAACAGGTCGTCTTGATATACGACATACAATCTATATAGAGAAACACCGTACAGCCGATTTTCAAACAACATCAGGTTTAAGGAAAATATTAGATAATGATGGGAACTTAGATGATATATTTGCATATTTTGAAGAACGGATGATACCGGCTGAGGAAATTCAGGCAAGGAAATTGGCTGAAGAAGTCTTAAATAATCCTCCTGAAATTGGCTATCTCACAATTTCAAATGCCTTGCAATGGAGGCTTCAATATAGCCGGGTTATACATGAAGCCGGGAATATCGACGGAATAATAAGGGTGCACTAATGGCAAGTAAACGTAAAATAGAATTTGGTGATTTCCAAACACCTTTAAAGTTGGCCGAAGAAGTTGTTGGCTTGGCAAAAGAAGTTTATCCTGATCCTTCATTTATCGTTGAGCCAACTTGCGGGTTGGGTACATTCATCAAAGCAAGCATGAATAAATGGGGAAATTCCTGTCATTATTATGGTTTCGATATAAATGAAAAATACATCAAGGAATTGAGATCAAATAGTCTTGAAAATGGTAAACTTTTTTTAGCTGTCAATGATTTTTTCAATTTTGATTGGTCGATACTATTTAAAAAATTAGGCGGTAAAATCCTAATTGTTGGAAACCCCCCATGGGTTACAAGTTCTGCACTTGGATTATTGAATAGCAATAATATACCAGAGAAAAGTAATTTTCAAAGACTTGGTGGGTTTGCTGCAAAAACGGGTAAAGCAAATTTTGATATAGCGGAGTGGATGCTTATTAAATTGATCGAAAGTTTACATACATCTGACGCATGTTTAGCCATGCTATGTAAAACAGCGACTGCAAGAAAAGTGTTAAAATATTTTTGGACTATTCATGGCCAAGTTAATGATAGTTCAATTCATATTATAGATGCCAAACAACATTTTGATGTATCTGTTGATGCTTGTCTATTTGTTACTTTTATAAACCCCTTAAAAAAATCAAAGGATGCATATATCTATGAAAATTTGTCTTTCATTAAAAAAATATCTCATATAGGCATTTATGCTAATGAATTAATAGCGAATATAGATGACTTCAACAAATCTCGTAAGATTGATGGAATAG
>CAZKGS010000372.1:0-2044 GCA_964552105.1 uncultured Syntrophaceae bacterium | reverse complement strand
CATACTGAAGGGGTAGTCCTGACTTTAAACGGCTTTTTGGTAACACGGAAGGGGTGCTTTCAGGCTGGCAGGCTTTTGAATCTTTGTCACCTTGATCCCCAGCATCGAGTTTCTTCTGCAGGTAGTTGGCTCTGAAATAATCGGGATTGTTTTTGTTCCATTGTGCACATTTCCTCCTGTGCCACTCCCTTTTGCATTGATCATCGCCACAGGTCATCTGACGATCTTTGAGCCTTGCGTTAGGCATAAACCAGCGACGACAGATTCGACATGGTCGCTTCCTGTAGATCGGCGCTTTCTGCATCGATTTCTCTCCTTTGTCTCAAGATGAGAAATCGACTCTAAAGCAATCTTAACTTGGAAAATAGATCAAAGAAGTGAAAAGAATGAAAGGAACGATATGGATTTCTTAAACCATGGATTGATATGAATTAAATGAATTATAGCTGGTAACATAACTATACTGACAACATAACTGCTATGTACATTCATTCTGTAACGATTGATGACAGTATGATACTCTCGTCAGAAAATAGTGCGCTGTTACCTGATGATATTCGTTCAACATATTCAACTATGCCGTTAAATCAACGAGTTAATAGAGTTTTATTGTATTGAGATTGATGCCATCTTTCAGAAAGTTGCAGATGTTGCCACAATCTTAAGCTCATATTCTTCTCAATGAGAGTCAAAGGTGATACAAGTGGGGGGATAAGATATGCCAAATATCTTATAGATATATCTTGTCAGCATTGACACTCCCATGGTTTCAGCCGCGGGAGTGTCAATCAAGCTGTTAAATGTTTTTCAGGTTTTTTCCGGCCTTAAACCGCACAGCCTTTCCGGCCGGAATTGTTATTTCCTCTCCCGTTTGCGGGTTTCTACCCTTTCGTTCCGATCTTTCCCTAACGCTGAAAGTTCCGAATCCTGGAAGCGCAACGCTATCCTCATTTTTTAATGCCTTTTCAATTGTGTCCAGAACAACTTTTACGGCTTGTGCCGCCTCCTTTTTTGTCATATCCGCAGCCTGCGCCACATTTTCAATCAATTCGGTTTTTGTCATAAAATGTCTCCTTTTTATTTTTTATTCAACTTTAGAAACTCTATACCCATGCCGGATTCGCTTCTTTACAGTACGATCCCATTCCTTGCAAGCCAAATCTGAAGATGTAAAAATTAAAAATCTTTTCCTCTTTTTTTGTCCCATTCGTCCCCATTCTTTTGTTAGAATGGGAAAAAGCATGTCAATATCCAGGATCATTTTATAGAAACGTTTTCTATTTCTAAACATATCTATGCTGTGCAAACGAATCACGTATTTCATCTGCTTTAATGAACGGACAGGAACTCCTTGAGAAATGGATACAACTCCTCAATTATCTCGCTATGAAATTGCTGCTGTTCCTTCTCCGTCCGTCTGTCATACTCAATCGGGGGGAAACATAGTTTTTTGCTTTTTCTACAACATTATTCCTTTAATTTCCCTTTTTTCTTTGTGGTCATGTTAATCCTTTAATTTTCGCTGCAAATCATATCATGGCTTGCATTATCCATGACCTGCATAAGCGAAACGGCCTTGCTAAATTCATTGATACACGTGCAATCAACCAATATCGTCTCACCATCAGAAACAGGACACGAGCCGTTGTTGCATGTTCGGTATACGTCTTCGTAACTGCTTACGGAATTTCTGTAATCAGCAGTTGTTCCGTGTGTGCCGGCTTGCGTATCCTGAACAATTCGCCTGACCTTGCAGCCCTTTTCGCACGTGTCGAAATTGCTTCTACCGGGGAGTTCTATTGTATGCCCTTCCGCCGTACCGGTATCAGGGTCATAATCTTCATAATACATTGAAGTCGTGTTATCCTGCGTTGTGTCGCTTATATGCTGCGTCCTCTGTTTTAGATTATCAAAATCATACTCATCATCGGTTTCGCACTGATAAACACGCTCTATATGCCACCATATATTTTCACCGGAACCGAGAACCTGACCATTCCCTCCGTCTTTAAAAACAGTGGCAGATCCGCCGTCCATACATGCA
>CAZKGS010000371.1:0-2048 GCA_964552105.1 uncultured Syntrophaceae bacterium | reverse complement strand
TCAGTGAGAATTTTCAAAATGAAATTTAATCTAAAAAATCAGGTCTTTTGTTTTGCACTGCTTTTGAGTTTTCTTTTCCTTTTGCCGGCTAAAGCTATCCCCGGAACCACCGTTTCCCTGCCAATAACGATTGACTATCAACTCCTGCGATCATTGGTTATTTACACAGCCTTCACGGATCCTGATCAGACGGCAACAGTGCTAAACGTCAACAACGGATGCAGAAAAATAACGATTTCGAACCCCCGTTTTACGATGAAAAATTCGCATATCCAATTCGAAACGAAAGTTCACGTCCGTGCAGGCACTTACCAAAAAAATAAATGCACCAAGCCTGTAAAATGGGAAGGCTATCTACTGTTAATTCAGGATCCTAAAATTGAAGATAAGGAATGGACGCTGTCATTTGACACCATCGATTCCGTCCTTCTTGACGGGGAACATAAACCTGCAAAAGTTACCGGCATTGTCCGAGAACTTATCGAAACCTGGGTTTACGACTATTTAAATCACATCACTATCAATTTAGCGCCCCCTGTATCAGAACTGAAATCACTTATCTCCGAATTATTTCCCCCGGACTTGCGTTTCCTCGCAGAGAAGATGCTTTACAGCATGAGGACTGGAAAGGTCTTTTCAGATCCTGATGCATTGAGGATTTTCATTCTTGCGGAAACAGAGGATATTTTTGCAAAAGTCAGGGATGTCAAAAAGGAAGCCATCTCCGAAGAAGAAATAAAGGAAATCACAAAAACCTGGGAGGCATGGGACTCGTTTCTCGTTTACATATTCAACTCGCTTATTAAGAAACCTTTATCAGATGATGATCGACAGGTGCTCCTGGACACACTGCTGGAAACCCGACATTCTTTTATTTCCGAATTGTCAAATGGAACTCTTGAAAGGGATTTCATCAGGCAACAATTCATAACGGCATGGGAAGAGTTATCACCCGTTTTCAGAAATCACCTGTGTGGTGAACCGTCGAAAGACCTTATGAGCTACCTTGCCTTTTTTACGATTTCCGATACCTTAATTGCATTAGATAAAGTTAGCCTTGATTTAGGGATTGAAATCAACCGCAACAGCCTTATCCGTATGGCAAGGCTGTTAAGCAAGGGAAAACCGGTTACTCTTGATTATAATACCAGCGTCAACGAGGAACTGGGAAAGATTCTGGGCATTGAAGCCCCGGAATCAAAACCTGATTCCGACAAAATGGAAACTAACGATAAAAAGCCCATGTCGATGCGGGATTATAAAAGACGTCCGTCACATGATATGATATCTCTTTTCTGTTCAAGGGCGTGGGCGGAAGAAAATGATCCAACAATAATGAATGACAATATAAATAATTGGATCTTTTCCCCGGAAAATCTGGATTCTTATCTTGAACGTATAAAGGCCCTGTTGACAGATGCCTCTGATTCCACTTTGAAAAAGAGTAAGATGCCGGATCATTACTACGATCTTTACCGGCTGATCGTTCTTGCTTCGGCGTGGCAGGAAAGTTGTTTCCGGCAATTCAGGATTAAAAAAGGAAACGTGGCTTACCTTCGGTCTTACAACGGTACATCAGTGGGTCTGATGCAGATAAACGAGCGCGTGTGGCGGGGCATATATAATTACGATCATCTGAGATGGGATATCCATTATAATGCCATGGTTGGCTGCGAAATTATTGATCTCTATTTTTGCAGATATGCTTTAAGAAAAATGAAGAGATTAAATCTTGAAAAACCGCTTGAAGACGACATGCTTGCCCGGACTATTTATGCCATGTACAATGGCGGGCCGGGACAGTTTAAAAAATATCTCAAACGCAGTAAAAGAGAAAAATACTATCTAAGCGACAGGCTTTTTTGGGATAAGTATGTGTGGGTAAAAAGCGGTCAATGGCATAATATACGCAAGTGCCTTATAGGGGGATAAACCCAACCGCCAAAATGGGACCTTTTCATAACGTTTCCTTTTACCCAATTTCTGCGTCAGACTCAAATTTTAATCCTCGAAATATCCGATATATTCCTGTGGTTAAAATTTTCGCC
>CAZKGS010000370.1:0-2052 GCA_964552105.1 uncultured Syntrophaceae bacterium | reverse complement strand
GCCGTGAGACCAAGTTCGTCAGCCGAGGTCGAAGCCATCACAGCTCATTTTATTCACCAAAATGGTCTTTTAACAAAAATGTCTCCTTTACGGTAATATCTTTTCCGGTTTTATGAACAGTACAGCATTCATTATATAAATCATGCGAAAAAAATAGAATATAGTTGTTTTCAACTGCTTCATTTAAAAAATTTTCTTTCTCCTCCAATGATATAAGTGGCCTGACAGCATAACTCATAATGTAAGGCAAGGGGACATGTGCAGTTGACGGCAGCAGATCTCCGGTAAAGACAACGGTTTCACCCCGATATTTAATAAACGGGATTATTTGACCATACGTATGTCCGTTAAATAATCTTACGGAAAAGTCGGGGAAGGGGGTACTGTCTCTGTCGATGAGTTTCAAATGGCCGCTATCCCCTATTGGAATTATGTTTTCTTTCAAAAAAGACGCCTGCTCCATCCTATTTGAATTAACAGCCAGATCCCATTGCTGTTTACTTGTCCAGTATGTAGCATTCTTAAAAACCAGTTCAAGTCGTGTTCTATCTCTATTATATTTCACTCCTCCGCCGCAGTGATCAAAATGGAGATGGGTTAATACAACGTCGGTAATATCATCTGCGCTAAAACCGTATTTCCCGAGTGATCTCAATAAAGTATCATTACCATTTAAATAATAGTAACTGAAAAATTTTTTATCCTGCTTATCTCCTGTCCCATTATCAATTAGAATTTTCTGATCTCTATCAACGACCAGTAAACAGCGCATTGCCCACTTACAAAGATTATTATCGTCAGCGGGACAGCTTTTTTGCCAGAGCATTTTTGGAATAAAGCCAAACATTACTCCGCCGTCTAATTTAAATGTTCCTGTTTCTATCGGATATAGTTTCATTGCTCTTACAATATTGTCATCTCGTTATGTTACAATTTGCGATAAAACAGCCATTAATAATTCTACCAATTATAGATCTCTTTTGAAAGAATAAAAAAGATAGCAGGGGAAACAAACGATTCACGCAATCCTCACATCTGTATTAAACAGAAAATAAAGTTGATTGGAGGGCTGACACAGACCATTCATCTTTTAGGGATTTTTTAAAAACCTTGTTGCGCTTTTTGTCTTTTTCGTATCTAATATTTTTATAGTTCTTCTTTCTTCGGTGGTTTGTTTGTTTTTCGTGGGTCATCCTGTGAGAGAGGTATTTCTTCCGGGTTCAATTAATTTCATATAACCTCGAGATAAGAAAATGACAAATTTTAATCTAAACGGTAAAAAGGCGATCATTTTTGGTGTGGCTGACGAACAGAGTATTGCATGGCACATTGCTAAAGCGCTGAATAGGGACGGTGTGAGGAGCGCGTTCGCATACCAGGAAAGAGTTGAAGATTCTGTTAAGCCGTTATTGAAAACGCTGAAAGACCCAATTGCAATTCCCTGTGACGTTGTCGATGATTCTTTACTTGATCGATTTTTTGAAAAAGTAGAGCAGGAATTTGGAAATATTGATTTCCTGGTTCACAGTATCGCATTTGCAAAGAAAGATCATCTGCAGGGTAAATACTTTGAAGTTGACAGGCGCGGATATCAGATAAGCCAGGAAGTGAGTGCTTATTCACTGACGGAATTAACGAAAAGAACATATCCCATAATGAACGAGGAAGGTAGTATAATAGCTATATCGTATATCGGTTCGGTACGGGTCATTCCACACTATAATGTGATGGGCGTGTGCAAAGCTGCATTAGAAGCATCTGTCAGATATTTGTCTCGAGATGTCGGGGATAAAAAGATAAGGATTAATGCAATCTCTTCAGGGCCTATAAGGACACAGGCGGCATCGGGAGTTACCGGGCTCGATAGCTTGCTCGAGCATCAAATTGAAGTTGCGCCACTCCACAGGCTAAATACTGCAGATGATGTCGCCAATCTTGCTCTATTTTTATGTTCTGATTTGTCAAGGAACATAACCGGTCAGGTGATTTATGTAGACGCCGGGTATAATAATATGGGGTTGTAGTCTGGATCGAAAAGAGCTCAAAGTTAAG
>CAZKGS010000369.1:0-2060 GCA_964552105.1 uncultured Syntrophaceae bacterium | reverse complement strand
TCCTACTTAGCAGGGATAGCAATTAGAAGCTCCCTAAGAGCCGGATTTAGCGACGGACAAGATCCGGGAGCATGGTTTGAAGGCGCGGTTGATGGAGTGATACAGGGTATTGCCAATGTGGGATTGAATTATGCCATAAGCGAATTAAATCTAAATCCGTTGGTAGCTAACCTTGGTGCAAGTGTAATAGGAAGCTTTTTAGAGGCACAAATATCTTCGTCGGAAGGCATGACAAATAAAGAAAAATTAATGAAGGCCGGAGAGCTATATGGCAAACGATTTGAAGCAATACTGGGAGGCCCTCAGAAACCAGTTAAAAACCTGTATGATAATGTGACATATCAAACGAAACTATCCGAATATTCTTGGAAAAAATCAGCACATACACAAACAATACTACAAGTATCTAGTGCTATTAGAGAGAATGGCATAGAGTCAGCATTAAATAGTTTCGCTACTTCAATATTTAATGGCATTGCTGTACAGACCATTACAAATGTGGCAAAGATAAGTATTGATCACATAGGAACCTTTGTTAAGGAACGGCTTGACGCGTTTAAAGCCAATCCTACTGGCACACCGGATGTAACAAAAGATGAGGAAACTGGAGAACTCGAAATAAAAATCAAAAATGAAAAAGGTGAAGTTATATTTAAAATGACATTGAAAGAAATGCAGGAAGCGGGATACAGCGATTACATTTTAACAGGTCACGAAATGCCCAGAAAATATATTGTCAAACAAATATATGGACTTGCGGATGAGATGTATGGTCAAGGGTATGATAAAGATGGATCATACACGGTGTACATAGATGATATAAATGGAGTGGATGTTTCAAGGGAAGACATAAATAAATCGGTTAAATTTTATCATTTGGACACAGGAAGGGTTGTAACAATAGATCCAGTTTATGATGAAGCGGGACTTATGATAACGCATTACGAAGTCGAGTTGAATTCCGCATATTCTCAGTTTAATACAGCACCGGATACAGCCGTAACTTATTACTTCATGGAGGATGAACTGGTAGGAACAGATGAGACCTTGAATTTGCGAATAGGAAGTGCCGCGACCGATAGATTTTACATTGAAGACGTTGTTGTAAAGCATACGAATAACAATAGAATAGAGAGTTTGGAAACAATAGCGATGGATAAATATGACGGCTGGTATTATAATAAAAATACTGGTGAATATTATGAAGTAGAATATCAAATAGGAGCTGGCGGAAAAATAACAACAGTGGTAGATGGAAAAACAATAAGTCTTGGGGATGTGAATACGTATATAACATATGCGGGACCAATACAAGTAGAGTTAAAAAATGGCGCAACAATACCCGCGGATGGTTTTGGGTTGGATGACTTGCAAGATTTGACAATGACACATTTTGATATAAGTGATGAGACTCATCGTTTTATTGAATCAGTAGATGCTGCAGTTACAAGAACTGATTTAGAATGTCTGCCATCATCAAACAAAGTAGGCTGTATGACAGTAGGAAGCAGTACAACTGAAGTAGATGTATCATCGTTGGAAATAGCTGAAACAAGTGGTCTTGAAAAATCAATTATGACAATAAAAAATGGAGTAATGACTGATTTTGATTGGGATAGTGCTGTTGATCCCAAAAAGAAAATAATAAACCTTTTGGTGGATTCAGGGAAAGGCGGCACAATAAAAACAGATAATAGCATAAACCTGGCGGCAGTACAGGAGAATGGCAGAGAAGTTAGGTATGGAACCGAGGATTCCTATCTCTTTATCGGAAATGCATCACCGGAGACGCTAACTAATGGCGCAAAATATCTCGAGACAGAGCGGGAGATTAAGATGGGAGATTTGACGTACAAGATTATAGCAAAGAGTTACGTAGATGCAGATGGCGGTTCTATGAGTATGACATCTAGAACGGTAACAACCATAATAAGGAGCGATAATACTTTTGCGATAATCGACAACGAAGTGACATCAAAATTGGGACAAGATTTTGATATTGACGGCGATACTTATGGAGAATTATACGGAAAGCTTTCGTTGAAAGGCGCGGGGCTTCC
>CAZKGS010000368.1:0-2087 GCA_964552105.1 uncultured Syntrophaceae bacterium | reverse complement strand
AGCATCGGCAGGTTCTACTGGGAAGTGTGGAAGAAAAAGGAAAAAGTATAGAACGCACCCCGTTGTTACATAGATGTATATAGGAGAGTCGCGTTCCCGCTTTCAAAATAAAAATCCCCCTTTCGCTAAAAGAGGGGATTTTTATTTTCACCCTAACCCTCATCCTCTCCCATCGAGGGAGAGAGAACATTCTCGACTTCTTACGAGTCCATCAAACTTGTCGTTGTTTCTTGTTGCAGTACAATCTGACACTAAAACACAATTATATTCTTCTGTCTTAATAAGTGATCTGCCAGGACGATACTGACCATGGCCTTACATACGGGGATGATGCGGGGTATTACGCACACATCGTGTCTGCCTTTAATCGATATAGTGGCTGGTCTTCCTTGAATATCAATGGTCTGCTGCTCTTTTTCAATGGATGAGATGGGCTTGCAGGCCACCCTGATAACAATTTCATCACCGTTTGTGATTCCGGCCAGTATTCCTCCGGCGTTATTTGTCTCAAATCCTTCAGGTGTTATAGGATCGTTGCATTCAGAGCCGGACATTTTTGTGGCCTCAAAGCCGGCGCCGATTTCCACACCCTTCACAGTTCCTATACTCATGAGAGCCTTGGCCAGATCGGCATCGATCTTGTCAAATACAGGTTCTCCCAGGCCAGGGGGGCATCCTTTAACCAGGATCTCCACAATTCCACCGAGAGAATCGCCTGTTTTCCTTGCTCCCTCCAATGCGTTTTCCATTTTTTCGGCTGCTTCCATATCGGGGCACAGGATACTGTTCTGATCAATATCCGCAAGTGTGATTTGTTCTGCCGCGATGCCGCCTAACTCCCTGGTGTAAGCGATGATCTCTATTCCTTCCCGGGCGATTACCTTTCCGGCGATGGCTCCCGCGGCCACGCGTGCTGCCGTTTCCCGGCCGGAGGCACGGCCACCTCCACGGTAATCCCGGATACCGTATTTCTTAAAATATGTGATGTCTCCATGCCCTGGCCTGAAGAGATTCTTGATCTGTTTATAATCACCGCTTTTGGCATCCCTGTTTTTTATGATCATTGAAATTGGTGTTCCCGTGGTTTTTTCTTCGAAGATACCGGACAGGATCTCTACCATATCTTTTTCTTTTCTGGGTGAGCTTGCCTGGCTGAAACCTGGCCTTCTCCTGTTCAGTTCTTCCTGTATGTCCGATTCACTGAGCGGAATGTTAGGGGGGCAGCCGTCAACTACCACGCCGATGGCTTTCCCATGTGATTCTCCCCATGTGGTTACCTTGAAAAGTGTTCCTGTTGTATTTCCTGACATGTTTACTCCTTGTTGTGTTGGGTTTCTCGTTGCTCAACCCAGCCTATTTCTTTAAAAAATTGCAGATTTCATCTGCTATCAAATCAATATTTCTCTCCGAAGTATCGATGGTAAAATCGGCCAACTCCCGGTAAGTGGGTTCCCTTTTTTTAAGAATCATGGTGGTTTCCGTATAAAGCTCATCATCGGAAAGGGAAGGGCGTCGGCTTTCGCTGTTTTGATCGGCGAGCATCCTTTCCGTGATCGTCTTCACGTCGGCAGTGAGCCAGACAAAAAGACCGTTTCTTTTCAGAATTTCTCTGTTTTCCTGATTTTCAAATACTCCCCCTCCTGTAGCGAGGATACTATCCTGCATCGAAGAAAGCCCTTTGATTGCTTCTTTTTCTTTCTGACGAAACAAGTCCCAGCCGCCTTTTTCTACGATTTCCCTGATTGACATACCCGCCCGCTTGATGATCAGGTTATCGGTGTCAAAAAAGGGCAGGCCAAGCCTTCCGGAAAGCTTTTTCCCGACGGATGTTTTTCCCGTGCAGCGGTATCCGATTAAAATAATATTCTTCATTTGTAGAGATGATCCAGCACATTCCAGAATTCCGGAAAGGATTTATTGACACATTTTTGATTTTTGATTTTTATTCCTTCTGTTGCAATCCCCGCTATTGCGAAACTCATTGCTATACGATGATCGTCGTACGTCTCTATCTCGGCGCCGTGAGGTATTCCTCCATTGATGACAAGACCATCTTCCAGTTCCTTTGTATCGATACCTGTACGGTT
>CAZKGS010000367.1:0-2088 GCA_964552105.1 uncultured Syntrophaceae bacterium | reverse complement strand
ATTCATTCAAAAAATGAGTGGTAAATTAAAGATCTATTTAGATCGCACTGCAGAAAATCGGTTATAAATCCGTAAACTTATATATTTATCCCGAAAAAAAGCTGTTTACTTTTTCCGGTTACTGTTGTTATTAAGTTTTCACCTGTGATTATTACTGTTCAATATCAGCGAAAGAGGTGTTCAATTGGAGCGTAATATGCATAGGTATATCTGACCAGTTACAAAAAAGGATTATTAATGAAAATTTTATTCGATATCGGTCATCCCGCACACGTTCACCTCTTTAAAAACGTCATCCATGAGATGAATAATAAAGGACATGAAATCTTAATAACTGCAAGAGAAAAAGAGGTAACAAAACAGTTACTTGATGTATATGGTATCCCTTATACTCAAGTTGGTTCAATTAAAACTGGTAAAATTAACTTAATTCTAGAGTGGATATATCGCGATATAAAAATATTTCAGTTGGCAAAAAAATTTAATCCAGATATTCTCATCGGAGTATTAAATCCTTCAATAGTCCATGCTGGTGCTATTCTTAAGAAAAAAACTATTATTTTTACAGACTCCGAGCCTGAAGCAATTAAGTTTCCTATTGCAGATATTATTACCACCCCTCTTGCTGATACGATAATAACACTGTCATCGGTTAAACATTGTTATGGAGAGAAAGAAATTCGTATAAATTCTTATAAAGAACTTGCCTATCTTCATCCAAATTGGTTTAGGCCAAATCCTCATGTTTTAGAAAATGCAGGCATTAACGAAACTACTAAGTATGTAATACTTCGGTTTGTATCATGGAGGGCATACCATGATGCAGGAAGAGGAGGGTTTGATATCGAACATAAAAGACGATTAGTAAAGGAATTATCACCCTATATCCGGGTATTTATCTCTTCAGAGCAGGAACTTTTAGAGGAGTTTGAGCAATATCGCATTCCCTTGCCACCTGAACAGATGCATAACTTTCTTTTTTTTGCATCACTTCTGATTAGTGATTCACAAACAATGACAACCGAAGCGGCAGTGCTTGGAACTCCTGCAATCCGGTGTAATTCTTTTGTTGGAACGAATGATATGGGAAATTTCATTGAACTAGAAAGAAAATATGGTCTTATTTATAATTATAAGTCAATTGATGATGTTTTAAAGAAATCTATTAAGATAATTTCTTCTGAAAAATACAAACAAAAGTGGAGAGAGAGGAGAGCTGTACTATTGCAGGAAAAGGAAGATTTTACAGCTTTTTTAATCGAGGTAATCGAAAATACAAAGATTTAGGAAATTATTGAGAAATCAACAGGATTTGTTAATTTTGAAATAGAAAAAGATGGTAATTTCTAATTCCAATTCGACTATCTTCTCAAAATAAACAATAACGCCACACATCAAAAATCCTCATGACAATAGATTATACCTGATTCAAAAACCGGGAAATTATCTCACAGATAGATGAACAGGCTCCTGGTTTGAAAAGACTTGAATATTTGAAAGATATGAAATTCGTTGAGTAAATTGCATTAGAAATTTTGTTTTTATCTGTTCCGACAAGAACATTCCATCCCCCCTCCAATGTCTCGACCCATTCAGTATTCTCCCTGAGAGTAATACATGGTACCTGAAAAATATACGACTCCTTCTGAATCCCACCCGAATCAGTAAGAACCCTCCAGGCATGTTGCAAAAGTTTCAGCATATCAAGATACCCAAGAGGCTCTGTAACAATAATATTTGCAGGCAGCCTGATCCACAGTCCATACTCATGCAGAAGTTTTCTGGTTCGTGGATGCATTGGGAATACAGCAGGAAGTCCTGTTTCACCAACTGCTTCGATAATATTCTCCAAATTTTTCCGGTTATCCGTATTTACCGCCCGGTGTATCGTAAGGACAAGGTACTGCTTTGATATAAGACTAAGCCGTTTCATAATCTTTGAATGTTCTTCAGCAATTACCCGGTTATACTCGAGAGCATCAACCATCACATCACCAACAAGATGAACACCATGGGTAATGCCCTCACTTCGGAGATTATCAACAGCAGTCCGGGTTGGGCAGAAAAGAAGATCAGAAGCATGATCGG
>CAZKGS010000366.1:0-2109 GCA_964552105.1 uncultured Syntrophaceae bacterium | reverse complement strand
ATCCGAGTTTTCTCATCTCTATTTCTCCTTAAAATATGACGGCCTCATAAAAAATAGCTAAATCAGAAATAATACTAAATGGTATCTGATTAACCATAAGCAATTACTGGATTCCTGCTTTCGCGGAATAACAAAAGAAATACGGAAATAATATCAGACTTTAGAATTTGGCAGCTTTGTAAGAATTTCAGATCCTTTAGAAGTAACCAGAACTGTATGTTCAAACTGAGCGCTTATACTTCCATCAGCAGTAGTAACTGTCCATCCATCTATTGAAGATGTTTCCACAGCATAAGATTTTCCCATATTGATCATTGGCTCAATTGTGAAAATCATTCCTTCTCGAAGACGTATTTTATTATCTTCGGTAAAATGATGAAAGACGTGTGGATCTTCATGAAAATTCTTCCCAATTCCATGACCTCCATAAGCTTGAACAATAGAATATCCGAATTTACTGATATACTTTTCAATTGTTTCCCCTACTTCATACAAATATTTCCCCGGCTTAACCGCTGCAATTCCTCTATAAATAGCATTTTCTGTTCGATTCACCAGGTCTTTTGTTTTTTCATCAACATTTCCAATCATAAAAGTGCGGGATGTATCTCCATGATAACCATCTAAAATTACGGTAACATCGATATTTACAATATCACCATCTTTAAGAATATCTTTTTCTGAAGGAATTCCATGACACACAACATTATTGATTGATGTGCAAATACTTTTTGGGAATCCGTTATAATTCAAAGGGGCGGAAATCGCACCATGCTTTTGTGTAAATTCTTCACAAAGATCATTAAGGTATAATGTTGAAACACCTTCTTTCACAAAGGATTCGACATAATTGAGTAATTGAGCAGCTAACTTTCCTGCTTTTCGCATCTTTTCTATCTCTTCTCGATTTTTAATAATTATCATTATTTGTACCTCACAGTTTGATAGCTTTGTAAAGAGTCATAAATCGGGTCACTCCCGTCTGTCTGCCATGCCGAAATAATAATTAACTAACTAACAACTTTCCACATTATCTATAGGAGAAAATTCGATGTAACTCAAGATCAAATTTACTGCAAGGACAATGGGGTCAAGTCTACTTTTGACTCATGTAAAATTGATTGGGAACAACTCCCCCTTTAACAAAAAACCCCGCCCTCATATCATGAGAGGCGGGGTATGCGCGCGAATACAAAAGAACCACATTCCTGTCAGTTAATATCTATTTTACGGAACCCAAAGGTAATATGGTTTTCCCATACATCTCGTTCCAAACCTGTGCAATGGCGGTGTAAATCGCCGAGAATCCACAAAAGATCCCTTCGTAGCCCGCCAAATGTTTCACCGCAACGCTACCCGATGCGTCACCCCAGGCCAGCAGGAAAAACAGCAGCGTCAATGTAAAAAACACAACCTGAAGAGCCCTGTTAGCCTTCAACGTACCGATAAACATTAAGAAGGTAAAGAGACCCCACATGAAGAGATAGGTTGCCATCGCACCGTTCGTCGGACCGTTCCACCACCCGAACTTCGGGATCAGCAACAGAAAAACCAGACTCAGCCAGAAAAGGCCAAAGGAACAAAATGCCGTTGTCCCAAAGGTATTGTTTTTCTTCCACTCCATAATACCTGCAAATATCTGCGCCATACCACCGTAAAATATTCCCATCGCAAGTATCATCGAATCCAGGGGATAGAAACCCGCGTTGTGAATATTAAGGAGCACCGTAGTCATTCCGAAGCCCATGAGACCAAGCGGTGCTGGATTGGCCGTTGTATCCTGTACCGTTACTAATTCCGTTTTCATAATATCTTGCCTCCTCAAATTTTATTCACATAACAAAAAACATGAAACATCAGACAGGGAATTGCGCATAACTCTTTATCTGTCCGACATATTTTTAACCGTTCATTTAATTTGATATCACGTGTGAGCACACGCACGGGCACTACTACACTGGTTAGAGTGAAAGGTCAAGCTAAACCGAATCAAAAATCAACGAATAGAGGTTATCAGGTCTTCCTTTTTGCACGGAATGGCAAAAAGCTAGACTTTATTCCGGGGACAGTATACATATTATTATCTCTTTTCTTCGGGAAATAGGTATA
>CAZKGS010000365.1:0-2111 GCA_964552105.1 uncultured Syntrophaceae bacterium | reverse complement strand
TCAGTGAGAAGATATATCATCTTCAGTCTGCAAAAACATTTGAACAGGTAAAAATTACCGATCATACAAAAAACCTTCGAATTTATGCTGATCCGCTCTTTGAACGTGTATTGTATAATCTTTTTGAGAATGCGTTACGACATGGAGGATGTGTAACAGCAATTGATGTTTCATTCTCGGTACGAGATGATACAAAAGGCGTCCTTATTGTTTCAGATAATGGAAATGGTGTCCCTGATGCGATGAAAGAGAAGATTTTTTTGAAAGGAGTTGGTTCAAATACCGGTCTGGGTCTGTTTCTGACGAAAGAGATCCTGGCAATAACCAAAATTGAGATCACTGAAACAGGGACAGAAGGATGTGGTGCACGATTTGAGATGGTTATACCAAGTGGCAGGTTTCAGAAGGACGAATAGAAAACGGGTATTATTTGTCTGGCAACCAATATCTCCTATAAAAAGCAGAATAGAAAATGAAAAGGCAGATAGATATTAGATTCGCAATTTCAGTTCTCTATAATGAGAAGATGAGGTTGTGCCAAAGTATCCATTTGTAGTATGACTGATAAAACACATCATCGTGCCGATAAACAAGAGGAGAACATTTCACCAGATGTACTGAGGGCAGCCTTGCGCAGATATCCTGTATCTCCGCCCGGGCCATTCTTTGATATGATCAACGATGCCATGGCCGGTGCGATGATGTATGCTGTTATCATGGCAGCTGTGGAGATGAAACTCTTTGATACTCTGCAACATCCACAAAACCAAGATGCGGTCTGTACAGATAAGAAAAAAAATGAGATGATGTGGATAATCTGTGAAATTCTGACATCCCATGGTATTCTTATTCAGAATAAAGACGGATCATATTCCAACTCAAAAATGGCATCTGTGTATCTGCAGTCCACCTCTCCATATTTCCAGTCAGCGTATCTTGAGAAACAACGAGCATTCCTTCTTGATTTATGGATGCCTCTTTCACAACGTGTTCTCTCTGGACCAAAACAATATACCCGGGAATATTTTTTTGAAACGATGAGTCTTCCTTCTATGGCTCAAAATGCACTTTGTGGGCGTTTGCAGGCTGTTATGTCACATATTGTAAATCTTTCCGAATTTTCATCATGTAAAAGTGCTCTTGATATTGGTGGGGGACATGGGTTATATGCCATTGCTCTCGCTGAACACAATCCTACACTTACTTGTGTGGTCCAGGACCTTCCTGGAGTTATCGGGTTCACAAAAGACTACATAAAAACATTTGGAATGACCGATCGGGTTACTACATTGGCTGGAGATTTTATGACCGATTCTATCGGTTCTGGATATGATATCATCCTCTCCTCATCAAACCCCAGTGGCAGAATCCCCCAAATGGTCATAAAAATAGCTGATGCCTTACACTCTGGTGGATACTTCATTACCATTCAGTCACGGGGTGAGAGGAAAGACTCCCTTTTTTACCAACTTGAATGGCTGCTATGGACATTTGAAGGGGTTACCGAGGATAAACGGGAATGGAAAAAAGATGCACACTTTCCAGATGAAGAATATCTTACCGCCCTTTTGCAAAATGGATTTCGGATTATTGAATTGATTGAGATTCCCGACCCTTATAAGAAGGATAACACTGTAGTTATGCTCATTACACAGAAAAAATGATTTTCTGTTCTTGAGGTTCAAATGTGTAGAATTGACCCTGTAATGACTTTATTGTGTAGAAATAAACGATGTAACAGCAGGGAAAAGGTTGTATCTGGTACGGTCTGGCAGCTAGTAACCCTTGATAATTGTCCAAAAAAGGAATTATTGAGATCAATCAGAACGCAGAGCTTCTATTGGATTGAGATTTGAAGCCCGCCATGCAGGATATAACCCGGAAAAAATACAAATAAAGATGCCAACAACAACACCATTGACAATATTCATCAGACTTGCAGGCATCCAGAAGTAGGAAGTGTTACTCAGCATAATAAGACACACGATATACCCACCAATCAGGCTCATCACTCCTCCTATCAGCGATCCAACAAGGCCGAGAATTGTAGCTTCATATATAAAAATCCTGCGAACCTCCCTCTTTTTCGTAACAATACTTCTGAGAATGCC
>CAZKGS010000364.1:0-2133 GCA_964552105.1 uncultured Syntrophaceae bacterium | reverse complement strand
ACCAAACGAAAAAACAAAGACGGATCTGTCGTCGAGTATTACCAGCTTGCTCACAACAAAAGACACCCGGAAACGGGAAAGCCGGTTGCCAATATAATACACAGCTTTGGAAGAACAGACGAACTGGACAGAGAACATCTCGTGCGCCTGTGCCGGTCTGTCGCCAGGGTCTGCGGCCTGAAAGTAACCGATCCCATTGCCGGGGATAACGACAATTCATCGGATCTATCCGGTTTCCCGAAAGACCTCAAGCTCATAGGAACACAAACACTGGGAACACCCCTGGTTATTGAAGCCCTGTGGGAACGGTTGGGCATCGGACAGATCTTCCGCGATATCTGCAAGTCAAAGAAGCTGAAGGTTCCCTATGAAAGAGCAATCTTTGCCATGGTCGCCAACAGACTTACCGATCCCGATTCAAAACTGGGTCTATGGGAACGATGGCTGTCAAAGGTATATATCCCCTCCTGCCGGTTACTGAAACTCGAACAGATCTACGAAGCGATGGACATCTTCTATAACCACATGTCAGAGGTGGAGGAGCAGATATTCTTTCAAACCGCGAATCTGCTCAATCTTGAGGTAGACCTTGTTTTTTACGATACCACCACAGCGTCCTTCTCCATAGATTATGAAGATTCCTTTCGTGCCTTCGGTCATTCGAAAGAAGGAACATGGTCTCCTCAGATAGTGGTTGCTCTTGCAGTTACACGTGAAGGCCTGCCTGTAAAAAGCTGGGTCTTTCCGGGAGACACAACCGATGTTGCAACTATCAAGAAGATCCGAGATGACCTGAGGGGGTGGAAGCTTGGACGTGCACTTTTTGTTGCCGATTCAGGCATGAACTCCATCGAGAACAAAAAGGAACTTTCAAAGGCATGCGGAAAATATCTTCTTGCCTCACGCATGTCTTCTGTATCAGAAATACGAGATACAGTGCTTTCCAAGCGGGGCCGTTACACCGTTATTACCGACAATCTCCATGCCAAGGAAGTTATCGCAGGAGACGGCGAGCGAAGAAGACGTTATGTCCTCTGTTACAATCCCGCTGAGGCAAGAAGACAGAAGAAGCACCGCGAAGAGGTTGTCGCATTCCTGGAGATGGAACTCGATAAACATCAAAGCAGAAAAGCCACGGCCAGATGGGCCATTGATCTTCTGGCATCCAAACGATATAAGCGTTATCTCACTATTACAAAGAGCGGCAATATCCGGATTGACCGCAATAAGGTCAAGGAATCAGAGAAGTATGACGGCAAGTGGGTCATTGAGACCAATGACGATACCATAACCCTTGAGGATGCGGCCTGTGGTTACAAGGGACTTATGGTTATCGAACGCTGTTTCCGCTCAATGAAAAGAACTCAGATCAAGATGTGTCCCATGTACCACTGGGCACCCCGCCGTATCGAAGCCCATGTGAAACTGTGTGTTCTTTCTCTTCTCATAGAGCGTGTCGTGGAGATCGAATGTAATGCTACATGGAGCAGAATTCAGCATTGTCTCGAAGGTCTTCAGGTCTCGGAATTTCGAACAAATTCTCATAAATTCTTCAGGCGCAATGAAATAACACCCAATGTTCGCAACCTGTTGAACAAACTGAAGGTTCCAATCCCCAACATAGCCCTCGAACTCGAAAAACTGTAAAAACACCCCCTGATTTTGTAGGCACACGCCTGTTTTTCAATACCGGTGTATATGTATGTTATTGCACACTATCTGACGATTCGTTTACTTACTGATCCCAAACGCAAGTATGGCAATATATTCCATAATGCTTATGAGATCTTTCTCTGATGTTTCAGCCCAGATGACCTCATATACTTTTTTCATTTCATTCTTTCTTTCAACATATTCTCAATATTTGCAAAAACCTCCTCTTGAGATTTTGACTTCCCCTTTTTGATGTCTTCCTCGCCTTGGGAGATTAACTTCAATATGCCAATGGCATTTCTCATATTCTCATAACTTTCAGGATCCTGTAGTACAGCTTTTGGTTCTCCATTCTGAGTAATGACAACTGGACGATGAGTTTCGTTTATTTGCTTGAGCAAGTCAGCTGCTCTCGATTTTAGATAGGTAATGGGTTTTATATCTTTTGAAATATTCACGTTAGCACCTCCGGTCTTTATA
>CAZKGS010000363.1:0-2152 GCA_964552105.1 uncultured Syntrophaceae bacterium | reverse complement strand
GGCCGGGGGCTTCGTAGGGGCGGGGCATGCCCCGCCCCGTGAGAGGGCGTACAAACGTCTCCCCCCTCCCCCTACGCCGTTAATTTGCAAATAGATGTATCCTGCATTCCCGAAACACCTAACAAGTTATAGGTTCTAAAAATCATGTAAATTTCTGATAATATGCAAAATAATCCAGTTTTTATTTGGAATTAACATCGTTATGTGATATATTTGCACACGTAACGATGAAACAATGAGCATAGTCAAACAATTGGACAAGAGATCAGGTATCACATACGCTTATGAGTCCATATCCCGATGGGATAAAGAAAAGAAGCAATCAAGGTCTACTCGTAAGCTTATCGGCCGTGTGGACGAAAAGACAGGCGAGATTGTAGCCACAGATGGCAGGGGTAGAAAAGAGTCTTCCGGGGAAGAGACGATAATCAAAGTCAAGCGTGGCAGAATTCCTTCATTGTCTGTAGGCAGACAGTTTTACGGTGCGACCTACCTATTGGATAAGATTGGTGAGAAGACAGGAATCAGCAACGACCTTCGGACATGCTTCCCGGATAATCACAAAATGATCCTGTCGATAGTGTATTTTCTCATTCTTGAAGAAAACAACCCCTTGTTCAGATTTGGCCGTTGGGGTCGTTTACACCGACATCCTTATGGCAAGGAGATCGCTTCTCAAAGAAGCAGCGAGTTGTTCGCCGGGATCACCGAGGAGCAGAAACAAAAGTTCTTTCGTCTGCAGGGTAAACGACGGAGCAAAGACGAATACTGGGCATATGATTCTACATCCATTTCCAGCCATTCGGAATGTCTCAGTCAGGTACGCCATGGGAAAAACAAGGATGGCGACCGCTTGCCACAAATAAATCTGCTTTTGCTTTTCGGCCAAAAATCCAACCTGCCCTTTTATTACAGGAAGTTGGCAGGAAACATTCCCGACGTGAAGACCTTACGGGTGCTTATGCGTGATTTGGATGTACTAGGCTATCCGAAGGTAAAGCTGGTTACCGACAGGGGCTTTTACAGTGTGGATAATGTGAACGGACTGTACCAGAACCATATTAAATTTTTGATGAGTGCCAGCACCTCGTTATCCTTTGTAAAAAAGACCATTGAATCAATTAAGGATACCATGTGTGATTGGTCGAACTACAATGATAAATATGACCTTTACACGTACACTCAAACCATGGAGTGGGACTACACACGGGACCGTCCCTACAAAGGAGATACCCTGAACGGTAGCCGAAGAATGTACTTTCACTTGTATTACAACGCAGATAAGGCGGTCGAAGATGGCAGGAAGTTCAATCTTCGTATGACAGCCCTGAGCGAGGAATTGCTTTCAGGCACCAGGAAAGCCGAACATGAGAAGGATTACGAAAAATACTTTGAGATTAAGCAGACCCCGGTTAGAGGTATCAGAATAAATGCTAAGCAAACGGCTATGGACCAGGCCAAAACCAGGTTCGGATACTTCGTTTTGTTGAGTAATGAAATCAAATCCCCGGAAATGGCTCTGGAGATATACCGGAATAAGGACGTGGTGGAGAAGGCTTTTGGCAATATCAAAGAACGGCTTAACTGCAAGAGGATGCTCGTCTCTTCAGATGCAAGTCTGGAAGGTAAACTCTTCGTTGAATTTATAGCATTGATCTATCTCTCCTATATTAAAAAACAAATGGGAGACAAGAATCTTTTCAAACACTACACGCTTCAGGGACTGCTTGATGAAGTGGACATGATCGAATGCTTTACGGAACCAGGCAAGTCCTTGTTTGTGGGAGAGGTCTTGCAAAAGCAGAGGCAGATTTATAGGGATATGGATGTACTCGCTCCTAATGTGGTGGCCTCGTTATGTTAATGCGGGAATCCAGGTGGTAACTTTAAAAACAGATCGTTTTTTGACTATAAGTATGAAGAAATCCTGAAATTGCTCAAAAAAATTCTTAGTAAAGAAGAGAAATCAATTAAAGATCACTTTATTGAGGTCGCATACGGCAGGATGATTGGAGATAAAAGTCGTATTAAACCATATTTGAGAGGTCTGAAGAAATTCACTCCCATTATACTCGACCAAGATAAATTCCGACTCTCTATAAACGAATATGGGTTTATTCAGACTTTTTTTCAAATAAAATAATGGTTATGA
>CAZKGS010000362.1:0-2169 GCA_964552105.1 uncultured Syntrophaceae bacterium | reverse complement strand
CCATGGCTTCATAAGTTCCTTCGGGCGTGGCACTTGTCACCCTCTGATGACCGCGGATAGAGGTAAGAGCCTCCAGAAATTTTTCTCGTGTGATATTGAATTCTTTAAATGTCTTGCCTGCAGCGGATGAGTCTCCTTCATCTATTATCGGCAGGATGAGGTGTTCAACAGAGACATATTCATCCTTCAGGTGTTTCGCTTCTTCTTCCGCCTTTACTAAAATTTTATCGAGTCTCTGTGTAACATACACTTTTCCGGGTTCTGTACCGGGGCCGGATACTCTCGGTTTTTTATTGAGACTCTCCTCGATTCTTGTTTTGAAAGAATCGACAGGAGTATCCATTTTATTGAGCAGCCGGGGGAGCAATCCCCCCGATTGTTCTAATAGAGCGAGGAGCAGGTGTTCGCCGTCAATTTCCATATGGCCGTAGCGGACAGCTTTAGTCTGTGCATCATGGATTGCTTCCTGAGATTTTTGAGTTAATCTGTTTAAATCCACAACTGATTTCCCCCTTTTCTGGTTTCCAGTAATGTCGTGTCAATAAAGAAATGTCATTTCGACCCCATTCGCTCTGCTCAGGGTAAACTCCGGGAGAAATCTAAGATTTCTCAGGCGTTAAGACACCTTCGAAATGACAGAGTATCGTTGACATGACAGTAATGATTGCGCATCATACTTAATAGCGTAATTCTATAATTAAAATAGCCAGAATAAGTAAGATGTCAAGTTTATAAATGTTAGAAAAAGACTTTTTATGTTTTTTCGAGGGTGATATTATTCGAAAAAACTTATTCCGCTTATGGTGTTAAATGCCATAGAAGGGAAAGGTTTACCAGTTTACGGGGATGGCAAAAACGTGAGAGATTGGCTCTATGTGGAAGACCACTGCAGTGCCGGACCATTATGAAATTTGGCAAAAGGGAGAAATATACAACATCGGCAGTGATTCAGAAATGGAAAATATTATAGTTGTCGAGGAAATCTGTGATATACTGGGTGAAATTTTACCCATCTCCTGCGGGAATTTCCAAAGATAGTTAATTGCCTTTGTCAAGGACAGACTTGGTCATGACAGAAGGTATGCCGTTGAGTTCACAAAGGAGTATCAGAGGTGGCTTGATCAACAATACGGGGGATGAAAAAAGGGGAGTAAAGGACATGGAAAAGGAGAAAAGAAAAAAAACGAGAGTTTACTTTGAAACACAGGTTGTCTTGAAAACAGATGTTTCTGAAATTACGATGAGTGTGAATTCCTCAGACATAAGCATGAGAGGTATGTTTGTTACTACAGACAAAAGAATTCCGTCAGGAACTCCGTGTAAGATAGAAATTGTCTTGTCGGGTACGACCAGCAGGCTTGCACTGAATATAGAAGGTGTAATTGCTCGCCAGGATGAAAACGGTCTTGGAATTACTTTTGATTCGATGGATTCGGACAGTTTCTTTCATCTCAAAAACATTGTCATGTATAACTCCTCAGACCCGGATGCCATTGAAAAAGAATGGGAGGAATTCTGAATTCAGGCAATCGACAGAGCGTTTTGAAGCCGTAACTCCACTAAAAACTGAGCTTTCATAGACATAGTCTGGTCATAATATAACAGAACCACTTAATTACTGAATGGCATAAAAAGGGGATACAGGATAGCATCTTCATAAGTTAATTTATCTGTTATTCAGGAAAAACATTAAATATTGGAGGTAATTTTTTATGTTAGATTTGTCATTATACGAAGATATCAGGTGTCGTTACTTTAAAAAGCCAGGCATACAGAATAGCAGAGAGGTTCTTGAAGCGGTTGCACGCAGGGCGGGGGAACTCGATATCAGAAAAGTTCTTATTGCAACAAATACCGGAAAAACTGCTTTCGATGCACTGAAAATTCTGGATAAGGGGATCGAAATTATTGCTGTAACCCATTCTACGGGATTTGCGAGACCCAATTTTCAGGAAATGGATGATGAGTCCCGTGCCGAATTGGAGTCGAAAGGTGTAAGCGTTCTGACCTGTACGCATGCCCTGGCCGGGGTCGGCCGCGGCATAAGGAATAAGCTTTCCACCTACCAGGTGGATGAAATTGTCGCTTATGTTCTGAGGATGTTCGGTCAGGGAACCAAAGTGGCTGTTGAATTGGCCTTGATGGCTGCCGATGCAGGTCTGGTACGGA
>CAZKGS010000361.1:0-2173 GCA_964552105.1 uncultured Syntrophaceae bacterium | reverse complement strand
AAAAAGGGTAGAAAACTGACTTTTTACGAATACATCAAGAATAAACCTTCACTTCTTTTCCCTTTTTCACTCTCGATTCTTATTTCTCCTCCCAGTCGATGTCTTCGTCGGTGTAGGATACTGAAAGGACCTTCCGGGCCTTTTCCAGGTAGTTTGAAGGAACCATTACCCTTACTTCACCCAGACCGTCAATAGTAACAGCGTAAATTGTACCCGCCGCTTCGTACTTCAATCTGGTCGGAATTCCTTCTGTCTCCAATCTTCCGACTATGATATTGGCATTTGTCATTCCGGATGCTATATGTACAACTCTCCAATCATCTTCTTTCATGATCCACCAAGTACCGCTCGTTAATGTTGGCAACGGCAAACCGAAAGTATTGAAAAATACAGTTCTTCGATGCCCAAACCCTCTGAAAAAACCTCTTCCCCTTCTCTCGTCGATAGTCTTTTACTGAATCCTTGTTTTTATTCGATAATCCTCCTCCCATGTCAAGAAGAATTTAAATCCGAAATTTAGTACAGTCATCCGCTACAACCTGACAATCCCTTCCCATCCGCTTGTCTCGTCCCCAATTACATTCAGTATCGTTTTAAGTGTGCGGTTAGCGAGCGGATATAGTAAATTGCCAAGCTTGCTGCTGGGAGCTTTCCATTGATCATACAACATATTGTGGTCTAATATATGCGGGGTACAATTTGTTGTATTTTTTCTTTACAAAGGAATTTTTCTCTGTTAGAATTTTGAGAAATTACGGAGTTTTTCGCCCCACACTATTGTTACAAGGCTTTGGCATGGGTATCCTTAAATGAAACTAAAGAAATTAGAAATGATAGGATTCAAGTCTTTCAGGGATAAGAGTACCCTTGATTTCTCAGACGGAATCAGTTCTATTGTCGGTCCCAACGGATGCGGAAAGAGCAATATAGTCGATGCTATCCGATGGGTTATGGGTGAACAGCGGTATAAGGTACTTCGCGCAAAGAAAATGAACGATGTCATATTTAACGGGAGTAATAATGCCTTTCCCGTCGGTATGACTGAAGTGTCAATGATCCTTGCAGCCAATGGGCAGAAATTTCCGGGCGATTATGACAGTTGCAGCGAGGTCATGATTTCAAGGAGAACCTTTCGTGATGGCGAAAGTGAATATTACATCAATAAAGTACCCTGCAGATTGCTCGATATCAGGGAATTTCTCATGGATATAGGAATTGGTGCGAGGACTTACTCTCTGGTAGAACAGAACCACATCTCACATCTCATTGAAGCCAAACCCGAGGACAGAAGGCAATTCATCGAAGAAGCGGCAGGCATCTCAAAATATAAGGGCAGAAAAGAAGCCGCCTCTCGAAAGATGGAATCCACACGGCAAAACATCGTTCGCCTGGCCGATATAATCAGCGAGGTAAGATCACAGCTCAATTCGATATCGAGACAGGCAAAAAAGGCAGAAAGATACAAAAGACTAAAAAAAGATATGAAAGAGGCGGAACTCTCTCTCGCACTGCAAACATTTTTCGATTTGGCCGAAAAACAGAAATCTTTAGAAGGTGCAAATGATGCGATTGTTCGCAAGAAAACCGAGACCGAAACGACACTGAGGAATCTTGAGGCGTCGATAGAAAACATAAAGGCGGAGATCCTCGAAAATGAAGAGTCGGCTTCAAGATTGCAGGAAAGACTCTATGAAATAAAGACCGAAGTAAACGTCAAGGAACATGAAATTGAGTTTTCAAAGGGAAAGATCGTCGACATATCGATGAGGAAGCAGAAAAACATAGCTGAGATTGAGTCACTGAAACGCAAGAAGGAAAATACGATAGAAGAACTGAACACTCTCCAGTTGAAAATGGCCGGGTCGGACGAAAGAATCGCCGATATCATGGACTCCGTCGCTAAAAGTCAAGAGGGAACAGAGGAACTGAAGGAGATAGAGGCGGCGCTTCACAGCAAACTGGAGGAGAGCAAGGTTGAGCATGTTGATATTCTTACGGAAAAGGTAAGATTCAAAAATATGCAGACCGAACTTGTAAAGAGGATTGACGATCTCAAACGAAGATCAGAAAGCTACACCGTGGAAATGGAAGAAAGTACGAGGAAACTCGACCTGGCAAGCGATTCTCTTGCTCAATTAAAATCCGCCCTCGAGTCTGATATGGATAAGTCTGA
>CAZKGS010000360.1:0-2182 GCA_964552105.1 uncultured Syntrophaceae bacterium | reverse complement strand
AAAATAAAGTTCGCACACATTGGGCGAAAAAACGCAGGCGGAGGGACAGGCATAAGAAATGACAAAATTCTTTTCAGTCAATGAATTAAAATGCCCGTGTTGCGGTCGTTGCAACATGGACAAACATTTCATGCGCAAGGCTAACCTTGCCCGTGAAATAGCAGGCATTCCATTCTACGTTACGAGTGGTTTTCGATGCTGGAAGCACAACAGAGAAATCGGTTCTATTTCAGACAACCATCCTCTTGGGGTTGCGATGGACGTGAGGGCAGATAACAGCCGACAGAGATTCATAATTCTTGAGGCTCTTATTAAGACGGGATTTAAGAGAATTGGGATTCACAGAACATTCATACACTTCGACGACAACCCGGACGGGACACCGGAGGTAGTTTGGTTATATGAAAGATAAAGTTGACGCAGAAATCAAGCGGCTGGAAGCTAAAATGACAGAACTTAGAAACATAATGGGTGTGATGTATACCCTTGAGATGCACGAAATAGATGCACAGATTCGAGCATTGAGAAAGGTGAGGAAAGATGAAGCTTGAAAAAGGCATGATATTCTGTTCACGCAATCCCATGATGTTGGGGCGTGCGATTAACGGAGTTCAAAAGTTTTGGTCAAAGGATAATAAAAGCAAATATTCTCACTCGGGGGTATTGATTCAGGGCGGAGACAATGCTGTCAGTTTTGAAGCTCTCTGGACAAACAAAACACAGGATTTTTTCAAAGCATACCGAGGAACTCAAGTTTTAATTGGTCGGCATAAAGATATGGAGTACAAAACTTTTGCAAAAGGATGGAAGGGCGTACAGCATCATCTCGGTAAAGCATACGCCGGGCATAGACTTCTGTTTTTTTTGATACCTCCACTTGCTAAATACTTTAATTTTGGCCTTGCTGTCTGTTCAGAAATGACAATGAAGTTTCTGTTTAAGGCTGGATTAGCGGAAGCTTGGAAGGGTTGGAATCCCGATGATGTAGCTGATATGATACATAATTATAAAGATTGGGAAATAGTATATGAAGGAGTGTTAAAATGAAAGACTTTTTTGATGACAAAGATCTCGTAATTTTCGCAGTAACGATACTTGGCTTATTCTCAATGTTTGCGATACCAGAAGCGAAGGAAATAATCATAGCTGTGGTCTCAGGGCTTTTTGGTGTCGCCGTAGGAAAAAGCGTGTAATGATTTCACATAGTTAAGGCAACATGAACAGGGTGCCGTTGTAGTCTATCCCACAGAACTTTGGGCTTTATTTTATATTCCTCTGCCCACTCTACCATACATTGTGTTTTGTTCTTATATGTAATTAGCCTGTTATTTCTCCGGTTTCGTGTTTGAGCTTTTCTTGTTACCCATTTACAGTTTTCAGGAAAATACCCCTTATTGTTGTCAATCCTCTCAATCGTCAACCCCTTGGGTTTGTCTCCCATATCGGCAAGGAAGTTCTCAAATTTATCCCATCTTTTACACACCTTTATTCCCCTACCGCCATAATATGAAAACTTATCTGCTTGCGAATTGTTACATCTATCTCTCAGATGAAGCCAACTACTATAAGTTGACGAAAGGCTATTCTTTCTTCGTGCGTGTCCATGTCGAGCTTTATTTTTTAGACATCCACACGATTTAGTATGCCCGCTGTGGAGTCTTCCGGTTGTAACTATAGTCTTATTTCCGCAATCACAGAGGCATTCCCACATAATATGCCCATGCTTACCAGTAGCTGCTTGCGATACTACAATTAACCAACCAAATCTCTTGCCCGCTAAATCAATTTTTTTCATTAGATACCTCCTTATCAGGTAATTGATGGGTGAAAGGAAAGTCAAAGAAATAAGGTCTTCGGCTATTACGGGGATCAAACCCAACCTTTCACCATAATAATACATCATGTTTTCTGAACTGTCAACGCTTATTCGTTCCGGTTATTCGTAGCTCCCTTCTGCCGTTGGGAAGCGAATTTAAGGGGAAGATTCGGTGAGGATGATTTAAAAACATTGCCCATGAACAGGACAGTACCAGCCTCCTGGACTTTCACCTGATTTATGTAAATGACAATTACAAATCTCTCCTGTAATGCTGCTAGACGGAGGAACGATTCTAAGCGTCATCGGAAGTTTTGTTTCCTTTTCCAACAACTTTATAATTTTGTCTAATCTTTGTATTGCTAA
>CAZKGS010000359.1:0-2192 GCA_964552105.1 uncultured Syntrophaceae bacterium | reverse complement strand
CTTCATCCGTAGAAAATTTTATTCTGTGTCTTCTAAACCTGGCACTAAAGAATCTGTTGAGATAGTCCATAATCTCGGAACCCATAATTTCCGTTCTCGTACGTCGTGATGTTCTATAAAGCGGTGTGAGTAATTGATGATTGGTTTCAAGATGGTTGAAGGCTTGCCTTAGCTGCTTGTAATTATATTCAACATCAGGATTTGAAGCGGAAAATTGTTTGAAAAATCTTATCGCCTGATCCACTTCGGCATATAAAACATTGAACTGATGGTCGATTATTTCTATTGCCATTCCCAACTGAGACAGCTCGTGCATAGCTTCGACTTTTTTTTCTATTTTTTCATACTCTTCCTTGTACCACCCGACCAATACGTCATCATCGATTTCCGTGTCCAATCCTTCCAAATGATCGGTTAAGTGCTCGTACTTATCTTGGATATCTCTCAAATATTCATTGTAAACCTACATTGAGCAGGTGACCTATTGAAAAAAATATATTATATCGATTCCTGTGATGGCCATAAAATTTCTATTTTGGGATGATGAATTAAGATGGAAGAGCTGAAAGTTGAACGTCTGGATCATTTGGGAATCGTCAGTGAGGTAATTAAGGATTTGGGTATTGTCGAGATGATTGATTGTCGTATTTTCCCTGATGAACAGGAAGAGATAACAACGGGTGAAGCCATAGCCGGCATGATTCTTAACGGTCTTGGGTTCTCCAATCGTCCAATGACCTTAACTCCTCAATTTTTTGAGAACAAGCCTCTGGATATCCTATTTAGAGAAGGTATTGAGGCAAGTTATTTCAACAGGTTCAAATTAGGCCGCAGTTTAGATGATGTGTTTACTTATGACTGCACCAGTCTGTTCAGTGAAATATCCTTTTCCGTATGTAAACAGGAAAGTATCGATTTATGTTTTAATCATCTTGATACTACAAGTATATCCGTAACGGGAGACTATCTTCCTGATCCTAACAGTGATGAAAAGACTATTATATTAAAGCACGGGTATTCAAAGGACCATAGGCCTGATCTCAAACAAGCGGTTCTGGAGATGATTGTTTCTCAAGACGGAGGAATTCCTTTTTTCAGTAAGGCGTGGGATGGTAATGCCTCAGACAATAATATTTTCAAAGAACGCAGCGAAAAAATAATAGAGCAATTCAAAGAGAGTGAAACTCCCCGTTATTTGGTTGCCGACAGTAAGCTCTATATTAAGGATAACGCGGGCAATCTGGCTCAAGTTGCTTTTATTACAAGGATTCCCGGTAATATCAAGCTTGAACGGGAAGTGATTGATAAGGCATGGGATGAGGATCAATGGGAATCTATTGATGAAAACAGCCGCTTTCAATGCTTTTATATAACCCACTATGGGATCAGACAAAGATGGTTGGTTGTTTACTCGGATGCTGCCTTCCAACGTGCGGAGAAGACCATTGAGAAGGCCAAAAACAGAGAGTATGAAAAGGTCGGGAAACAGCTTTTTCATCTTCAGGCAGAGAGGTTTGAATCTGAAGAAGCAGCCGGAAATGCTTTAGAGAAAGTTGTTGCCGGTTTGAAATATCATAAATTGGATAATTCTAAACTTATCAGGCATATTAAATATTCCAAACCAGGTAAGCCCACTGCCGACACACAGGTAAAAGCTGTGCTCTATCAGATCAAGGCCGATGTTATTGCAGATCCTGATAAACTTATTAAGGAACAGAAACGAAAGACATGCTTTATTGTTGGTACCAACATAAAATATACTGAACTGAGCGATAAGGAAGTCATTGAAGGGTACAAGGGGCAGGACAAAGTGGAACGTGGTTTCCGTTTTATTAAAGACCCCTTCTTTTTCACCTCATCATTTTTTGTTACAAAACCTTCCAGAGTTCAGGCATTATTAATGGTTATGACTCTGGCTCTGCTGGTTTATTCGGTAGCCCAGCGCAGATTGAGAAAAGCTCTGCAGGAACAAAGGGAAACTATCCCCAATCAGATAAACCAGCCTACATCCACACCTACTCTTCGTTGGGTTTTTCAACTTTTTGAAGGTATACACAGGGTGAAAATTTATATGGAAGGAGAATATAAGACCATCATTGATGGCCTTACGGACTTGAGGAAAAAAATTCTCATGTTGTTCGGACAAAAAGTATGCCAAACATATCAAATTTTCACTACATAACCCCTGCTCA
>CAZKGS010000358.1:0-2194 GCA_964552105.1 uncultured Syntrophaceae bacterium | reverse complement strand
GGTTCGGCACTGAAAATGCGATTAGGGATTATGAGTATAACGGCAGAAAGTACAGGGTTGGACACTCCGCTCTCAAATGTTCCGATTTATTTTATACGAGGGACATAAATTTTCTTCTCACTTATGTGCCACTTCTGATTTATGCCTCACTGGAACGAGTAGCAGACACATATTCAATCGAATCCGATGAGTTGATGGTCGCTGCCAAACAACTGTGTGTTGGGCTTCCCCTGGCCTATTGGGAGGAGTACGAGTCCAAATTTGCGGATATGCTTACGGACTTTCAGGTTGCGGGACGTCATGTCCATTTTGATGCCGTGGAAGTTCTTGCCCAGGGGCAGGGAGTTCTTGTTGATTTTGTTATTGATGATGCCTGGCATGAGGACGAAGAAAGGGCAAACAGCGATATTGTCATAGTCGATATCGGATTTAATACCATTGATGTCCTCTGCGTTGAGGAAGGGACATGCAGCAAGGAATGGTCTGATATGATCGAGGGGGGAGGCATTTGCAGAATATGCGACAGCGTTAACAGCAACCTTCAGAAGTCGAGGATATATCTGCCCGAGCAGGCTGTTAAGGATGTCCTGATGAAGAAAAAACTTACCATTTACGGTCAAAACAGAGACTTTTCCAGTGTAATCAGAAATGCTTCCGAGGCTTACACAGACAAACTTGAGCAGGAAATCAGATCAAGGTGGTCCAGCTTTTTGCAAAGGGCCGATAAACTTATCATAGCCGGAGGCGGAGCATATTATCTGTCTGAATTTAACGGGTATCCACCCGACTTTATTTGTGTTCCGAACGACCCTGAATACAGTAACGCAAGAGGGTTCTTGAAATATCTGACAGGATTGGAAAAATAAATGACAGGGAGAATATATAAATTCCGTACCCGTTCTCCTAAAGTCATTGCCTTGCTTGACAGGCTTCCCAGAGGTTTCCGAACCCCTGTAATTGAAGTTGCACTGATCTTATACACGGCATCCAGCGAAGGAGAAATTTTCCTTAACCAGCTGGCATCTGAAGACAAAACCGGGCCAGATTCAGCCAGGAAAAGACAGGGAACAAACACTCCCGCCAAAAAGAACAGGCAGGAGGGGGAAAAAACAGGCACGGTCAAACAAAATAGCTTTTTAACAAAATTCAAAGGAGATTTTATTAAATGAAAACGTACAATTACTTAATATTTCTATTGATTGTGTTCATCGCTGCAACGTGTTTCTCCCCGTCGGCTTTTGCAGGGAATGTATGCAAAACGGTGGATATTGATTTTATGCGCCGCCATCTTAATATTCCGCAACACACATTAATTGCTTCAAAGGTTCCCGTTAACGGTCTCTGCCAGGTTATTTTAAATATCGACGGCCGTTATTTCACCGCCTACGCCTCCGATGACAACTATGTGATTCTCGGCAAGATGTATTCAAATCAGGCTATCCAGGATAGCGGGGAATTAAGCCGCCTTCAAAGATCTAATTTTGCAAAGGTAAAGCCTGAACTGGATAAGTGTGTTGCCATTAATTACAAACCAAGGGCTAATGTTGAAAACGTGGTCTATATGGTTACTGATCCACTCTGCCCGTACTGCAATACGGCCACCGGAAAAATAAAGAAGTTTGCCGATAATCACAACATTGAACTGAAGATAGCTTTTTTCAGTGTGCATGGGACGGCAGGTGATAAGAAGGCAGTTGAAGCCGTGTGCAGAAACTTCACCCTTTCCGAGTATATGCAAGATGATTGGAAGAAAGGTGATGGTGAAAAGTATCAGTGCGAAAAAGGCAAGACCCTGATTAAAAAAACCCGTCCCCTTGCCCGGGATCTCCATATTCAGGGTGTCCCGACTTTTTTCCTGCAGGATGGAACACAGGTTGTAGGCGCTAATATGACACGCCTTGAAAAAGCATTGAGAAAGTAACAGTATGCAACTTATGCAACCAATGAAAATTGTTTTTATATTTCTGGTCTTCTTGATACCCGTTGTGTTCTCTCAGGCAACGGTTCATGCGTATTGCTTTGAAAAGGCGGGAAGATATTACGACATATCTCCTACACTTCTCAAGGCGATATCGCTCGTGGAAAGCAACTACAAGCCTGATGCCGTTCATCGCAACATGGACGGTTCTGTTGATTACTGCCATATGCAGGTTAACTCCTATTGGAAAAAACATCTGTCCTATAAATGGCAATA
>CAZKGS010000357.1:0-2243 GCA_964552105.1 uncultured Syntrophaceae bacterium | reverse complement strand
ACCAAAACCTGCAACATCTTTTCGAAAAACGATCCACGGGTAAAGGATCTTGAAATATAATTTTTACGATTTCGTCAGGAATTGAAAATTCAAGACGTGTTTCGCGAGTATAAAAAACAAATCCCGTTCGTTACGGTAACTGCTGCAAAACAGGTGTTTATACTTTCTGAAAGATATACGAGCAGCCCTCGAACCGCAAAAGTTTGTGAGTTTGAAAGGGCAGCTTTTCATGACTTCCGATTATCAAAAAACCGCCATCAGCCAGACTGCCCATTACCTTATGAAAGGCAGGTTCCTTGATTTCCTGTCGATAGTATGTCAGAAGATTGTTTCGTAGAAAAATGATATGAAATTTTTTCACAGGATGCGGTTGGGTTATGGGGTCGTAGATCTCCCATAGAATCCCCTCCTTTGCATGATCGGCTATTAAATAATTTAATTTGTCTTCAGAGACATGAAAGCAGGACTTTTTGATTTCTTCGGGCACCTCTTTTAAGGCGCTTCGGCCATAGGTTCCTTTCCTGGCTTTAATCAGGTAATCGGGATTAATATCAGTGGCCCACAATTGAAGCCGGGGGAACCGTTCAGACTTCTTCGCAAGTATAGACCACAGTATTTTAAGGCTGTAGGCCTCCTGCCCCAGTGCGCATCCTGCCGACCAGACATCTACCTTCTCATGGTATTGAGTAATAATGTCCGGAATAATTTTTTCTTCCATGACCTTCCATAGACGGCGGTCGCGGAAAAAACGGCTGATGGAAACACTCATCAACCGTTCAACATCTTTTATGATCTCAGGATTATTGTCCACGACATGAAGGTAATCCTCCATGGTGTGACAGCCGAGTTGCTGCATGTGCCGGCTGATTCGCTTTTTAACTCCTTTTCTTACTTTACGATAACCTCGCCAGGAAAGGCCGAAGCGATCCAGTAGTTGACTGAATTGACGATCATCCATATTACGAAGCGGTTACCGGAGATCCTGGCAAGACTACGATTCAAAATGTATTTGGTTTCCAATATAAAGGCCGAACAGATATGGTTTCTGACCCAGGAAGGCCAGTGCCTGGTTTTTTACCTCTTCTTCTGCAAAATTAACCGTATAACGAAAAGTCTGATAGTCGAAGGTTATACTCCGGGCAAAATACAGGGCTTTGAGAGTATTAATAATTTCTATCTTTTTCTGTTCAGATGCACCATCAAAAAGATAAAAGAGACTATATACAATATGGGACCAGAGCATGATGTCTACTTCATAATAGTCCATTAACTGCATCTGATCGATTTTTTGGTACGCATATATATTCAGGTACTTTTTGACTAAATCACGATATGTTTCATATTCCTTACGGCAATCCTGCTTGAGCTTTACAATATCGACAGCTAAAGTCTGGGGTTCTGTCATCTTTTCCAGACCATAACGCTCAACGGCTCGAGCCTTGTTATTCCATATTGCATCCGTATCTTTTTTCAGCCATTTTTCCAGCCAGTTGGATTTATATTTGTGCAGGGTAGAAAAGAGTGTATAGACAACTTCTTCAAACATCTGGCCGAGCTTTGGGGCGCTGGCATTATGAACCTTTGAACCCATTCCTGTTTGACAAATCCTGAAATCACCGAAAAAGGCATTCAATGACATAAAGATATCGATGCCGTATTGTCGTGTCATGTCGTTCCATTCCTGTTCGAGCCAGTATGAACAGAGCTTCGAGGAGAAGGCAAAATCTCCTCCTATAGGTTGACGGACATCGAGACCTGCCAGGGAAAATACGAGAGGGTAACAGAGATGATTTGTGATAGTTCCGTCAAACTGGTGTCTCGAATAAAGGGGAGTGACGAAATCATTTCCCTCTTTGACGGGATAACCGAGATATTTTATCCATTCCGGTGTAATCGATCGAAGATCGGCATCAACAACGATTACGATCCTGGCATCCACATCCCTGCAAAAATTAAAAAGATTCCAGAAATTGTTTCCCTTTCCCTTTACCCCCTCGGGTGTGGAAATGTATTTTTTGTATATTCCGGAGGGGACCTGGGCAGATAAAAACGCTCCTTGTGTGTCATCAGGACTATGATTGTCAACATTTACGATAATATTTTTCGTATCGGGGAAGTATTCAGCGAGACCTTGACCTGCCATACTTGCAACATGACCAATCGTTTCTGACTCTTTATAGGAAGGTATACCGACAACCACATCATATTTTTTTGCATCCATTTATTCGTCCCCTTTCAATCTC
>CAZKGS010000356.1:0-2263 GCA_964552105.1 uncultured Syntrophaceae bacterium | reverse complement strand
AGTGGTGGTGACTGGACGGAAAACCGGACTGCCGCGAAGCGGTTTAGTTCATGTGATTCATACATATAAAAATCCCCCGGCGAACACCGGGGGATTTTTCATCAGAACTGTTTCAGCCCGAGTATACGTTTTTAATTTTCTATTCTTTTCGCCGCAGACCCGCAAGGCCGAGAATTCCGAAGCCGAGAAGCAATAAAGTGGTCGGCTCGGGAACGTTAATATTTAACTTAGCTACAGCATATTCGCTGAAACCTGTATAGCTCTGGTCTAAAGGAACAACAAACCTGATTTCGTCAATTAATAGTGCGGAATTAGCCAGCACTGTAAGTTCGCCGTCACCTCCAGATTGAGTAGCAGTAAGATCAATATAATCAGAACTTAACCAAACACCATCCTTAAAGAAATTGATACGACCCTTTTCAACGTCATTGCCTTCTATGAAAAGTGAGCGAACTGTGAGAGAATTAACGGTTACATAGTCATTGAAGCTGATAGAAATCTTTTCCTTGTAAGACAGCGAATCTACTTCATCTAGTTCCCCGCTATAGACACCTAACCCTCGTGTCAAGCGATGCGACAAGTTTGCAGACGGGCTTCCATCAATTGACGCAACAGTGCCGAATCCACCCAGAATGGTAAAACTCGTTACTCCAAGATTAACTACGCCGTCACCACTTGAAAATGTCGGGCCTGAATCGATATTTTCCAGAACATCGACAAAACTGATTGTTGTGGCTCCCGCAAGTCCAACCGTTCCCAAAATCAATAATGAGGAAAATAAAACAACTAATAACTTCTTCATTCTTTCACCTCCTTTTTAACCTCCACAAATAGAGGCTTTATTTAAAAAGTTAATGTTTTGTATCTTTATTTTGCCGATTCAAGAGGAGAACAATAATCCAGATTTATAGTCTATTGAGTCTATTGATTAGCAAGAATCATGCAACAATGAATTATATCCGCAAAAATAACGTATGTGCTTTTATAAGCTCAATGAATGATTAGAATATTTATTCTTAATAGTCTGTATTAATCAATCTCTCACATTCATTTACAGGTCTTTTACTGTTTCATATTTGTAAAACAGTCCGACACTTTTTAGTCTCTAAATAAGTTAAATTTGCTGTAACCCTTGTAACCAGTGCATCAGAGCAAATTTCCAAAGCTGTAAAGAATCCCGACAAATTTATACCTGATTTTACAGTCCTCGGTATTTGTTAAGATTTACAGATGCTTATGCAAGTACTAGAGGTGAAAAAAAGTTAAATAATGATATTGTAGATTAAAAATGAAGCATGAAAATTCAAGATATGGGTTTAATGGCTTCAACAATTCCGTAAAAACAGAGATTGAAAACAACTTGCCAAGAGCATCACATTGCTTAGGTCATAAAAATTGATGACAGTTGCCACCTGTACGTAACCCTTCAATCTGAATATAAGAATTGCATATCATCAATGCGTCATGAATATTCTAAGTGTTGACAACTGCTATATATGATCTATCGAAGATCGTACCTGTCATGTAAAAATTGTCAAATTTGTCGGCATCTCGGCTATTTCCTTTAATTACAACAAGCAATGACGAAGCAACATAAAATATAATGTTGCTGCCGCGCGACGGCAACGGCCAGACGGCCAATATTTTCTTGACAAAACGTACGCCATGTCGTACCATACTGATATTCCAAAGCACAAACAAAAGAGGTAATTATGCCCACTCTTACAGCCACCCAAGCAAGATCAAAGCTTTATCGTCTGATAGATGAAACAGCAGCCACACACGAACCCGTTCTTATTACGGGCAAACGTAAAAATGCAGTGCTTGTTTCTGAAGAGGATTGGCATTCCATTCAAGAAACGCTCTATCTTCTGAACATACCAGGTATGCGAGAATCTATTCGAAAAGGATTGGCTACGCCAGTTGAAGAATGTTCAGAGGATATTAAGTGGTGAAGTGGCGGGTTGTATTTACGAAACAGGCACGGAAAGATGCTAAAAAAATATCCGCTGCCGGACTCCGTTCCAAAACCGAAAATCTATTAGAAATCCTTCGCAACAATCCCTATCAGAAGCCTCCATCCTTCGAAAGACTTTTGGGTGATTTGTCAGGAGCATACTCCCGCCGCATAAATATTCAACATCGATTAGTTTATCAAATACTTGACGAAGAAAAAGTGGTAAAGATTCTGCGGATGTGGACCCATTATGAGTGAATTACCCCGCCTACAAGGCGGGGCATCTTAAATCAAAACAATCTTAAC
>CAZKGS010000355.1:0-2266 GCA_964552105.1 uncultured Syntrophaceae bacterium | reverse complement strand
GGGTTCAAATCCTGAATCGGGTGTATTATGAATGCTCCAGGATCTGCTTCCGTGTTCTTTTGTACATGTACTTCAGCGCTGTATTGGACATAACGGCGAGGGAGGTATTTCTGACGATTCGCTTCACGTCATCCCGGCTGATTTTCACGGTTCGGCCTCTGAAAAGATTCTGATCCCGTGAGAGTTTGGCCAGGGATTCCACCGCCATGAAAAGGGGCCAGAGGCAGAACAGGCGATAGCGTATGAGTGTCCTCGGGATGTCAAGGGTGTAGAGCAGTGCCTCATCCAGGTACGTGAGGGCGAGGTTGATCAGGCGTTTGTGAGCGTTTACGAAACCTTCCTGTTTCTTCTCGAATGAATCTTTGACAGGATCGATGCCCTCTTCAATAAAAAAGGAACGGGGCACATAGCACCAACCCCGCTCGCGATCCCCATAAAAATCTTTGGCGATGTTGGTGATCTGCAAACCCAACCCGAAGGCAACACTTCTTTCCTGAAGCTTTTTCTTGATTTCCGGTGTAATCCTTTGGGAATTTTCTGAAAATATGGATGTGATCATGAGACCCACAGTGCCGGCGACGAAGTAACAATATCTGTCAAGTTCTTCCTGGTTCTCTAAAAAAATAATGCCTTTATCGGAACCCTTTTCCTGGAAACTTGCCATACCGACAGCCATTTCCTTTACATGTGCAGATATAATGGAAATTATGCTGTCCGGGAGCCTGACAAATTCATTAAAGACGCGTATAGTGTTCATCAAAAGGTCAGATGAATCAGACTCCTGTTTGAAAGCGATATCTTTCAGGAAGTTTTCAATCCGATCTTTATAGTCAAGCGAGGGCGGAAGAAGCTCGGAATATTCGCACAGTTTTTGCACCTTAAAGGAAACAGGAAAACAGGGATCGTCTTCTATGGTGTCAGCTATGCGACAGAGAAGATATGCCAGGAGAAGTCCCTTATATGAATCACCCTTGAGAATTTTTATATTTATGGCGAATGTTCTCGACACCCTGACGAGGTATTCTTCACAAAATGCAAAATCATCGAGCTTGCCGTTTTGAATCATAGTTGACCCTGTTTTTTTTGATTATTCCGGCAACTTTAATTAATTACCTTTATCAAGTCAACGGAAATAATAAGAGTCTGTCATGAAGATATTGAATTAAAATTATTGGATGAGACCTTTGCAGAATGTTCAATTTTGTTCAAGTTCAAGGAAGGTGAAAATTTTAACCATAGGAATATATTGGATATTTCGAGGATTAAAATTTGAGACTGACGCAGAAATTGGTCAAAAGGGGACGTTATGCAAAGGTCTCTAAGTGGGGGGCGGGGAGGTACTCGACCTCCCCGAGTTTGTAACTTGACAACAACCGATCATCGTCACCTATGTTGGATAAGACAGATTGACCGGTTATGTCGGTTTAAGCCAGAATCGGAGGAGATTCGATTCTTAATATTAAGCTATTTGCATCTTCCGTGCCACGAACAAGAACATAGTACTTAAGTTTGACAGTCTCGTAAAAAATCAACGATGGCAAAGTAATCCCGGCATGTCGGGACAAATTCAAGGTGCGCCCTTCAGCAGGCTCAGGATAAACTCACCTGAGGAATAAGGCGTACTTACGGCACGTTGCAGCTTGCCCCCGTGAAAACGTGAGGAGGATACGGCACAACGCAGTCCCGCCCGGCGAGATTTACTAAACCATCAAGTTGGGAAATTAAACAGCATCTCCTGGAAATCTTATGAAGATTAACTTGAATTAAATGAGAAAATCAGGAAACAAATGTCGAATATCAAGAAGCTGTCTGCATTAAATCATATTAGTTCAATTGGTTAGCATTTCGGCAAAGCTTGTCACCATTCGACATAATTGTCGAAATCCGTTGAGCCTTAACGATAAATAGTCACTATTTTAAGCTATTTAAATGTTATAATCTTTGGTATAGTACTTGCTGGATATTGTGATTGTGAAATAATAAACATGAGAGTTCATAAGTCCCTTAGTTGTAAAGTTCTTGTAAAAATGGCAAAAGAATTTCTTTATGGCTGATAAGTCCTTGCAAAACTTAAATTCGAATATCGAATTTCCAGTTTATCTGAGTTAGGAGAGGAATAATGAAAAAAAATCTTGTGATTGTGATGATTCTCGTTCTTTTTTGTTTTTCTGCTGGTTTATTTGCGCAAGAGCAGATCCAGGAAAAAAGAAATGATTATAAAAAAACGGACGGTAAGGACGGTATTCCTCTTGCTTCAATGACCCTG
>CAZKGS010000354.1:0-2276 GCA_964552105.1 uncultured Syntrophaceae bacterium | reverse complement strand
TATTGTTTCGAGTTTCGAAATTCGATGTTCGAATTTAAGTTTTGCAAGGACTTTGCAATTAAGGGACTAATCCCTAATCTTTACCAGTGTGGCTACCGTTCTGTTTTCCGAATTAAAATATTTTTTTGCCACTTTCATGATATCCTCAGCGGTAATCTTTTCTATCATATTGATATGATTTGTTATGTACCGATAATCTCCCGCAACGGCTTCAAAGTAAGATAACATGTTGGCAATGCCTGAATTAGAAGAAAGTCTTCTCAGAAATTCCGCTCTCATCTGATTTTTTGCCTTTTCCAGTTCTCTTGCGGTAACCGGTTCTTTCTTCAGTTTTTCAATTTCCTCATAAATAGCATCTTCCAGCTCTTTATTTGTATGCGGACATCTCGGGGTTGCAAAGAATAGGAAAAGATTCGGGTACCGGGCTCCCGGAAAGCCGTTTGCGGTATCTATGCTTGTGGCGATACCTTTTTTTTCGACAAGTTTCCTGAACAGTCTCGCAGTCCTGCCCCGTGAAAGGATTGTATCGATAACATCAAAGACGTAATCGTCAAAAGAGGGGAGGGTCGTTTTGTGATATCCTATAATCATGTAGGGATTCGCGTCAGATACCAATTCAATTTTTCTTTCCCCCTGCTGGACAGGTTCTTCCGAGAGATGAAAGGCCGGTTTCTTCTGGGACGGGATTCCACCGAAATATTTTTTGATCATTTTCGTGAGTTCTGAAGCGGAGACATCACCCACCACGGCAATAACAGTATTATCGGGGGCATGGTATGTTTTAAAAAAATTCCTCAAATAATCGACGTTCAGATAATACATATCTGAAGCCCAACCGAGAATGGGTCTCCTGTAAGGGTGAACCATAAAAGCCGCTGCAAGAAACTGTTCCATGAGCTTCCTTTGGGGATTAGATTCAACAGTCTGTTTCCTTTCTTCGATAACAACATTACGTTCCGAGAAAAACTCACGAAAAACGGGATTGATCATTCTGTCTGATTCAATCCTTGCCCAAAGTTCAACCTTGTTCGACGGGAGACTTACATGATAGGAAGTGAGGTCATAACCGGTTGAGGCATTCATGTCCGCGCCACCATTTTCAGTATATAAACGGTCAATCTCACCTTTTATGATCACTTTCCCGGCATCCTTTTGCAAAACTTCAAGTCGCCGGTTCAACTGATCGATTTTTGGTTTGTTCCCTTCCTTTCCTTTCATTCTTTCGATGTCGAGAGCATTAATTACCTTATTTATTTTATTAAGTATTTTTTCTTCTTCTTTAAAGTTTTTTGTTCCTATTGTCCTGGTTCCCTTAAACAGCATATGTTCCAGAAAATGTGCCGTTCCCGTATGTTCGCTGCTCTCATCCACTGCGCCAACCTTGTACCTGATATAAAATGATACAGTGGGGCTAAAGTGCCGTTCAACAATGAGGACTTTCAGGCCATTTTCGAGAGTAAATTCCTGGACCTTTCTTTCCAGATCGTAGGCAAACGCGCCAGTTGTTAAAGCGATACATGATATAGCAAGAACTAATATCACAATTAACTGATATAAATTAATTCTATAATGATATGATATTTCACTTTTATTTCTGAATTTCATTGTTGCCTTCGCCTTTTCTTTCCCCTCGAAAACGGGTATAGATCTTAATAATGGGATAAATGATACCGACAGCGCTGATCAGGATCATCAGGTTTGATGAAAAAAAGCACATGATAAATACATGAGGGCTGTTTGAATGATAGGCTGCAATAAGGGTGTCAATTCCTAAAAGAAGAAAGAATATAGAACAAATTCCTATCAAAAATTGCCTTCCCCACCAGATTAAATCTTCCATACTCTCGTTGCCTTTTTTCTTGCTGGACGATTATTTCATAATAAAACTTGATGGTTTCGTAAAAAGTCAAAAATGCCCCTTCTCCCTTGAAGGGAGAGGGTTGGGTGAGGGTGAATACAGCATCATTTCAAGTACTTACGTTTCCCTCTCCTTTATCCTCTCCCGCCAAGGGAGGGAAAATCCGACTTTTTGCGAAACCATCAAATTTATGGAATAGATTCTCACAACCTATTAATCTGTCTATTACTACAACTACATTGAATCTTACAAGCATAAAGGATTGAAAAACATTTCAAAAAAATATATAAGCTATATTGACATTTTAGAGCTGATTCCAATATTAAATATATTAAAACTTTCTCATGGGTTTTACAAAATTCATGAGACCTTTGTAGAATGTTCAATTTTGTTCAAGTTCAAGGAAGGCGAAAATTTT
>CAZKGS010000353.1:0-2299 GCA_964552105.1 uncultured Syntrophaceae bacterium | reverse complement strand
GATTCAAATAAAACCAGTCAATTAGATCTTGCAGGACTTGATGATACCTATCGGGAGGTACTCAATCTGCTTTGTTATGATCTTCTTGCAACGCTCGATGCCTTTGAAATCACTGAGCGACAGTTTGATCCCGGCATTGTGTCATATTTGCAGGAAAAACTGAGTCCTTTTGCGGATCGTCTTGAAGGATCAGGCAAACAATTTCATTCCATTTCCCCTCCTTCTGATTTTAAATTGTTCCATGATCAGCTTAAAGATGCCACAATTAATGCTACCGACGCGCTCCGAATTTTCGTAACCCCCGCTGGTCTTGAAGCGTCTCTGATTAACTTCAGAAAAGCGAAAAGAAAAATATGTCGCACCAGGGAGAAGCTTTTTTCGTTGCGCAGATCGTTGTCGACTGTCAATCGCTTCCTTATCGAAGCGGCTGTGCACGAGCGGATCGATGAATTTGATCCCGATGGGCTACCGAGAACAGATGTGGGCCTCTTCCACGTCGGCATGGAGGAAGAACCCTATGCCCGCGGCAGCTTTTCGCTTTACGTACCGGAATCTTATGACGGATATCAGGCTTGGCCGCTCGTCATTGCACTCCACGGCGGATTTAGTCATGGCCGGGACTTTATCTGGACCTGGTTTCGCGAGGCGCGAAGCCGGCGTTTTATCCTGCTTGCCCCGAGTTCGCATGAGGCCACCTGGTCCATTACCGGCATTGACGTCGATTCTGCCACACTGAACAAAATGCTGGAATATGTTGCCGAAAGGTGGAAAATTGATAAGAATCGAATCCTGCTCACAGGTATCTCCGACGGGGCTACGTATGCCCTGTCGCGTGCTCTCGACAAACAAACCCCCTTCACGGCCTTTGCACCCATATCCGGTGTACTTCCTCCTTTCGATCTTCGTAATGCAAAAGACCGCCGCATTTATTGGGTACACGGTGCTTTCGACTGGATGTTTCCGGTGGAACGGGCACGCCAGGATTATAAGATCCTCAAAACGGCAGGTGCGGATATTACGCTGCGGGTCATTGATGACCTCTCACACACATATCCCCGTGAGCAAAATGACCGCATACTAACCTGGTTTGATTCCTCTCTTGCCTTACCCACTCCTAATGATAAGATGTGATTCCAAGGGATAGTGCATATCAAGGGGCAATCAAGAGGGGTCAAGGGGGCAGATTTACGCTTGAGTTATGTTTTCTAAAATAGAATATATTGCGTCCTACCTATCAATAGAAAAATTAAATATCTTGTCAAGTTTATTTAATTCCAAATCAGGTAACCACTTCCATGTATGCATCGCATCTCATAACTTTGCCGTCAATTTTTCAGGTTAAGAGATCTGATTTTTGCCTTGATCAATGCCATCAAGCCAAAGATTTAAGGTAGCTGTTTTATGCCGTGATTATTGTTGTAAAATCCAAAAGTTTCATACAGATTTATCTGCGATTCAGATTTTTCATCCTGTCGATGGCGATTGAAAGTGTGAAGGGGTTAGATTGTACGCTTAGAAATAATTGCAACAAAGTTAAGATGTTAATTGTAACGGCAAATTTTACCTAAATTAATTAGTTGAAATAACCGATTACATTATTTGGAGAATTGCAACAGACAATGAAAGATGTTTCGAAAGGTAATTTAAATATGAGATATGAAGATAAGACAAAAGAACAACTCATACATGAATTGCTCGAATTGCGCAGGCGGATTGCCGAATTGGAAGCAGTAGAAGACAGGCATAAGGGAACGGAAAACACCGGACGCAAGCGGGCAGAGCAAGAATTACGAAAGAGTGAGGAACTCTTCCGCTTACTTGTGGACAATATGCTCGATTCGGTCACAATCGCCGATTGGGACGGCACAGTTCTGTTTGCAAACAATGCGGCGGTCAATCTTGTTCAGTTAGAGTCACCAGAAGAGGCTATAGGCCTGAATATTAAACAATTTATTCATACCGATTCAATGGATGCAGTATTCAGGGATCTCAATCTTATAAAAAAGGGCGATTTCGGACACTATCCAGAGTACAAGTTGGTCACGTCAAAAGGAGAGGAGAGATGGATCGAGGGCCTTGGCGTAAAGATCATATATAAAGAGAAATCGGTCGGCCTCTTCACCCTCAGGGATATCACCAAACGTAAGCGTGCCGAGGACGAATGTCAGAGGATTGAAAGCCAGCTTGAGCACGCCCAGAAGATGGAAGCCCTGGGTACCCTCGCGGGTGGCGTGGCCCACGATTTGAACAATGTTCTCGGCGGAATTGTCAGTTACCCCGAGTTGCTGTTAATGCAGCT
>CAZKGS010000352.1:0-2300 GCA_964552105.1 uncultured Syntrophaceae bacterium | reverse complement strand
GGTTATTTTTTTCGCATGCCTTGATCTTGAACGAAAATCCTCATAAATCAATAGAGTCAGATATGTCAATCACCTTACGACCAGCATCACACAGGTTGACATACGGCCTCGCTTGTTTTAAGCTTAATAATGACTTATTACAATACCAGAATGTTTGAACTCTTTAGAACAGACAAAAAAGGAAATATTTAATGGAACCCCCTTTGAACCCTCTCTCTTTGACCCGCAAGTTATTGGCTTTCAATACGATCAATCCTCCGGGACAGGAATACCACTGTGTAAAATACCTGGGCAAGATATTGGAAAATGGCGGATTTAAAACTAATTTCTACGAGTTTGAAGAAGGAAGAAAAAACCTTGTTGCCCGGCTGGAAGGAAGATACAACAAACTACCCATCTGCTTTACCGGACACATAGATACAGTGCCCCTCGGTGCTGCTCAGTGGAGTAAAGATCCTTTTAAAGGTGAAGTTGAAGACGATAAAATTTATGGGAGGGGTTCCACCGATATGAAGGGCGGCATTGCGGCAATGGTCATCGCCTGTTTACATCTTGCCGAATTATCGAATGGTACAGCCGGTATAACTTTAATCATAACAGTTAGTGAAGAGACAGGTTGTCAGGGAGCACAGCACCTGGCCCAAAGTGGCAATGTTCTGGAAAAGGGAGGTGCCCTCATTGTGGGAGAACCGACTTCAAATTACCCATTAATCGGTCACAAAGGTGCTCTCTTCCTCGAAGCACAAACAAGGGGTATTGCGGCACACGGGTCCATGCCGGAAAAAGGCGTCAACGCAATTTACAAAGCAGCGCAGGCGGTAAGTAAACTTGAAAAATTTGATTTTAACTTCCTACCCCACCCTATCTTCGGACCACCAACACTCAACGTGGGAACCATTACGGGAGGGGTAAATATCAATTCTGTCCCGGATCAGGCATCGATAGGCATCGATATTCGCACCGTTCCGGGTCAAAGCAATAAAGATGTCTATGAAACATTGCTATCCTACCTAGGCGAAAACGTAGAGTTCAAGTGTTTAACAGACGCCGAACCTGTCTCAACAAACCCGAAACACGAGTGGATACAGAAAGTTTTCGAGATTATGGAAACATTTATTGAAGAAAGGCCCGTTCCACGAGTAGCCTCTTATTTTACCGATGCATCAGCACTTACCCCTGCCCTCGGCAACCCCCCAACGATAATCCTCGGTCCCGGCGAACCCGAAATGGCACACAAGACAGATGAGTTTTGCTACATTTCCAAAATTGAAGAGGCCACAGAAGCCTACGTAGAAATCGGCAGGAAGTGGTGCGGTTTTTAAAAGCCGGTATCCAGCTTCATCGCTAATACCCCCTCCCCTAACTAAAATCCCACCAATTTACGATACATCGTAACTGTTAGCCGAAACGCTGAGATATCAAACCGGTCAAACAACCAATTATACGAATGTTCCAGTCAAGACATTATTATCTCAACTGGTGTAAAAGGATTTACCATCGGTAGTAAATCCGGATCACCTGTTATAAAAACTAATTTATTGTTGAAATATAAAGAAAATACATATATATCACTCGCTCGTCTATAAAATACGACGATAACAATTTGGAGGAAATAAATGAAAGATTGTTCAAAATACAGCTTTTTTAGTGGTGGACTAAAAGGTGCAGAAACCGTTTTTGGAGAAAATGCGGAAAAATGGAAAATAAATGAAGTTAACTTTTCATTTTCAGGGCATAAACTTACCCGTGAAAATAATGTCAGGATCTTAAGCGATGAAGAGCTGAAACTTGGCGATGTCAGTATGGAGATTATTTCCACACGCATGGGCAGACGCTATACCCAGGCTGATAAAATCAGAAAAGTATTCCAGGTTATTTTTCATATGGTAAATAAGGGTTTCCAGGTCCTTGCTGTGGGAAAAATCATGGAAAATGGAACGGTTAAAGGTGGAACCGGATGGGGCGTTGAACTCGCAAAATTCTTTAACAGGCCGGTAAGTGTTTTTGATCAGGAAATCTGTAAATGGTATACTTGGAAAAACAGCAGTTGGGAAGAAGACACACCTGTTATTGATCATGATACTTTCTGCGGAACCGGCACGAGAAACCTGACTAAAGAGGGCAAAAAAGCAATTAACGATCTTTTTGAGAGATCTTTCAGATAGATAAGATCTCAAGGGGTCAAGTCGCCGTTTGACTTATGACGATCTATCTGGCTCGCATGCTTAGAAAGGGCGGCTTACTGGCAGAGACCTTTGAAAAATGTTCAATTTCGTTCAAGTTCAAGGAAGGTGAAAATT
>CAZKGS010000351.1:0-2322 GCA_964552105.1 uncultured Syntrophaceae bacterium | reverse complement strand
CACCATATTCTTCCGAAGCATCCATACATGCGCTGTGGATACTTTTCATGATTTTGCCAAGATAGCTGTCCACTTCCTCCCGCGTCCAGCTCAGGCGCATGCTGTTCTGGGTCATCTCCAGACCGGAGACCGAAACACCACCTGCATTGGCCGCCTTGCCTGGTCCATACAGAATTTTTGCGTCCAGGAATATTTCAACACCTTCAGATATTGTCGGCATATTTGCCCCCTCGGCCACTAACTGAATGCCATTGTTCACCAGGTTCTGTGCATCCTTGCCGTTAATCTCATTCTGTGTCGCGCATGGGAACGCACAATCGGCCTTATGATTCCACAGAGGATTATACTCAAGGTGCGGATCAACAGGCGTATACACTGCCTCAGAATATTTTTCAGCATATTCCTTGATACGACTCCTTGCTACATTCTTCAAGTACATGACATAGTCAAGCTTCTCACGGTTGATGCCGCTTTCGTCGTAGATATAGCCCGAAGAGTCGGAAAGTGTTACGACTTTCCCGCCCAGTTCGATAATCTTCTCTACCGTATACTGGGCAACGTTTCCCGAACCTGATACGAGGCATGTCTTTCCTTCAATGCTGTCATTTCTTGTGGCAAGCATCTCGGAAGCAAAATAGACACAGCCGTAACCGGTTGCCTCGGGACGAATAAGACTTCCACCCCATTCGAGACCTTTTCCGGTCAGCACTCCTGTGAACTCGTTTCGCAGCTTTTTGTACATACCGAACAAGTATCCAATCTCACGAGCACCGACACCGATATCACCGGCGGGAACATCCGTATCCGCGCCGATGTGTCTGAACATCTCTGACATGAAACTATGGCAGAATCGCATAACCTCAATATCTGATTTTCCCTTCGGGTCAAAATTTGAACCGCCCTTTGAACCGCCCATAGGAAGTGTCGTCAAAGCGTTCTTGAAAACCTGTTCGAAACCCAGAAATTTGAGGATACTCAGATTAACTGAAGGATGAAAGCGGAATCCTCCCTTATAAGGTCCGATGGCGCTGTTCATTTGAAGTCGATAGCCTCTGTTAACCTGAACTTCACCCTTGTCATCAACCCAGGGTACTCTAAAAATCACAATACGCTCCGGTTCTATCATACGCTCGGGTATTTTAGCCTTGCGATATTCGGGATGTTTGTCCAATACCGGTTTAACCGATTCGGCAACCTCACTGACAGCCTGTAAAAATTCAACTTCACCCGGGTTACAGTATTCACACATTTGAATAAAATCTTTCATACGCTCTACTCCTTTTCCTTGTTTTATATTTCAGATATACTCTGTACTGCTCAACTGCCATTGCTTTTTTTAAGCAATTCATAAAAATTAATGAGATTTCCATAATCCATCACAGTGGACATGGCGTGATTTTCTGTCTCAATATTCATCTCCTGGACACATGCTACAGGATTCAACCCTCCAACGAGAATTATTCCTACCTTGTTGACATCTACAGGTATCTGGCAGATCGGTTCGCTCATTTCCCCTATGGAGAGAACACCTTTTATTCCGGCCTTTTTGAGATGCGATACGAGTTTTTCAACTATGCTGAGGCTGGTTGCTGGTATCTCCCTGAAGTTTGCAAGGATTTTCCCCTCACCCTCTTCAGCGGCACGCCGCACCGACGTCATCTTCCCCCGGATAAAAGCCTCCGAGGGATCAAGAGAAGATCCCGAATAATAAATGAGTTCCACGAAGCGAAGGGGCGTTTCTTTTCTTATTTGCAGAATACCTCCGAACTTGGAATCCATGGGGATACCATGTTTCAATAGAACACCGTTGATTGCGACACTGCAGACAGTGGCAAAGCCTACCTTGCCTTCCGGAATAAATATTTCACCAAGTTTTTTGCCTTCTTCGGCAGATGATACGAGATCGCTGGAGCAAATACCCGCATTAAAAGCAGGAGCCATTGCATCCAGGGCATCCTTGAAACATTCTTTTGGTATAAAAGATATATTGACAGGAAGAAGGCCCTTCCTCTTTTTCGGATCAAATGTTGTTCTGAATGCGAGGTTTTCTATCCTGGAGATGGCAAGACCTACTTTATCATGAACCCTGGCACTACTTATCTCTTCAATACCCATTTCTGTTATGACTCTGCCGTCACGCCTGCCTGCAAGCATCGTAAGCCCACGTTCATCCAGTGACTTGAGATGATACCTGACGGCTCTTTCGCTCAATGAGACACCGTAATCCTGCAAATACCTTGAAAGAATTCGAGATCCCATCGGACCCTGTTCACTGTTTAGAATCTTCAAGATCAGAATGGTTTTCTTTTCTATATCATCAGT
>CAZKGS010000350.1:0-2337 GCA_964552105.1 uncultured Syntrophaceae bacterium | reverse complement strand
TGATGGACTCGTAAAAAGTCAATTAGTGATAACCAATTAAAATGGCGTTATTTTTTGTAATTTTTCGCTTGTTTTTCTCTGTGGTTGTGTTAAGGTTATTATAATAATAACCTTAGGTTGCAGAGAAAAGCATGATCACAATCAAAAATCACAATCAGAAAGAATTATTTGATCCATGGGAGTCCCTGAGTCCTAAAAGACGACAAAGACTTGACCGGTCCTGGCCGGGGTTGTTCAGAAATGAAATACTGAAGGAACTACCGGTCGACAAATTCGTTCCGTTTTTCCGTTCCGACTTCGGACGCCCTACGAAAGAACTCTACACAGTCCTTGGTGTTCTTGTGCTCCAGGAAACCCACGATCTAACCGATGAAGAAACGGTGGATCAGCTTTCATACAATATCCAGTGGCACTATGCTCTAAACATTACCGAGGAATCGGATTCAGCAAAATACATTTCTCCTAAGACATTGTGGACTATGCGCAGCCTCGCTGTCACTCACCAGTTGGATAAAATTTTGTTCGAGAACGTTACCAATAAACTGGCCGATGTTTTTGATGTCGATACCGATAAGCAACGAATCGATTCAGTTCACATCAAGTCCAACATGCGTCGCCTGGGACGGATCAACATCTTTGCTAAAACCATTCATGCGTTTTTGATAAATCTGAAACGTAACCACCGGGAACTCTTTGATACGATTGATACGGATCTTGCCGACAGATATCTTACGGAAAAAGCACTGGGATGCTTTTCCAAAGTCAAGCCTTCAGAATCCTCGAAAACACTAACGAGTGTAAGCAACGATCTTTTTGATTTGATCCGACTATTCAAAGGCCATAAAGAGGTGGCCATCATGTACAGCTACAAGCTGCTTGAGCGGGTTCTGGCGGAACAATGTGTCGTCAATAGTGAGCCTGATTGTGAACATCCGGTAGAAGTAAAAGCGCCCAAACAGATTCCTTCCGACTCACTGCAAAACTCTTCTGATCCTGATGCAACGTATAGCGGCCACAAAGGCCAAGGCTATCAGGTTCAGATTATGGAAACATACACCGACACAGAGGAGAAAGAGGCTAAGGACAAACAACTCAATCTGATTACCTATGTTGAGGTTGAACCGGCGCATAAAAGTGATACCAAGGCTCTTATGCCTGCTCTTGAATCGACGCACCAACGTGATCTTGCCCCCAAGGAAGTCTTAGCTGATACCCTTTACGGCAGTGATAAAAACTGCTGTAATGCCAAGCAACAGTATGAAGTAGAACTCGTCGCCCCCACAACCGGGGAGCGAAAAAAAGAAATCATCCTCCTTGTCGATTTTACAACTGGAGCAGACCGCAGTGTTGAATCCTGTCCCGCAGGGCATAAGCCGGAGTGGGTAAAGAAAAAGAAAAAACGTCATACTGCCGCGTTCGATTGCGAGCATTGTAGCGGCTGTCCACACCGGCAGAACTGTCCGGCGAAACCAGGCAAGAAGTATTACTACCTGCATTATACAGACCGAGAGCTGCGAGTCGCCAAGCGAAGAGCATATGAACAGACCGAAGAATTTAACGAATGCTACCGAATGAGGGCTGGCATCGAGGCCACCATGTCGGAATACGATAGACGAACGGGCGTTAAGCAGCTTCGTGTCAGAGGTCTGAAAGCGGTGCGGTTTCGTGCGACGTTAAAGGCCCTGGGTATCAATATACTGAGGGCTGCCGCGGTGCTTGCGGCGCTCATCAACGGCCCAAAATACCTTTTTGCCGGATTTTCGATTGTCAAAGAACAAATGTTATCACTTTGGGGCTACCTGAAAAGGCTATTTACCGCCATCACCCCACATTGTGTCGAAACAAAATCCTAACAGCCGATTTATGGCTGCTGACTTTTTACGAGTCCATCAATATTGAGTCTCCAACATTGTTTTACGATAATCGGAGACCTGTCGTTCCCGCGTATCAAGTACGGGGCAGGTTCAATCAAGTCCGAAAATTTGTCTTCACAGACCATCGTTTTGTCATTCCGTGCTGGACACGGAATCCAGGTAAAACTTTACTGGATTCCTGCTTCCGAGACTGTGTCACAATTCATTTTTGTGTCATTTCGAAGCGAAGCGAGAAATCTTGGTTTCAATAAATTCAGCACGTTAAGATTCCTCACATACGTTCGGAATGACATTTTTCCTTATTGTGACACAGTCTCTTCGCGGGAGTGACAGATTGGAAATTATTAGAGGAACCCATAAGTTATAGGGTCAAGGGCTTATACTGATGCTCAAGGTTTGGAGCGCAAACAAAAAGGCCCTGCACCTTTTTCTGATTTAATTGAAAAAGCTAGCCCAACAATAA
>CAZKGS010000349.1:0-2337 GCA_964552105.1 uncultured Syntrophaceae bacterium | reverse complement strand
TGTTACCGGTCCTTCATAACCGATCTGGGTGCCCGCAGAGATGACCGTCTCCTTGCCATAAATTCGGCAGCCAGGGTATATCCTGACACCATTGCCCGAAATTTGATCAATGTTGACTTCATCATCTATGTCCAGGGATAACGGATTGGGGATGTCCACCCCCTTCTCGATCAGTTGAACAATCTTATCATAGGACCTAAGTTTGAGTTCCATGCCGTCCTCCGAAAAAGCAGAAAGTTTATTCCTACAGTCAGACCTCGTTAAATGGTTGAGTAGTTAATGGGTTAAAATCACAGTCCTATTGGTTTTCAGTAAGGAAACCGGACATTTAGCCCTTAGGTATTAGCCTTAATGAAAGATGCCGTAACGGCTTAATAATAGCTAACTGCTACTATCAACTCTTGCAGGCAATCGACATTGTCAAAGAATTGGCACATTTTCACAGAAATTTACGAGGTTTGACAGTAATGAAAAAAATTGCAAAAAAGTTATCAATAACTTTGGGAAAAAGCAAGATTAATGATCAAGTAACAGCAATTATCATTATGGAATTTGGCCAGATTCTCGCGGCAGCGACTATCTTAGGAGCTCTTGCTGGTTTAGGACATAACGGGCTGTAATCACATCGTATATTTCCTATAGACAAAGATCATTCCTTCTGGTAGGTTAGGAATTGGAACTTTATAACCTATACTGGGAGGGATACATGCAAAAAGCCGATGATGAACGTAAGCCTTTTACATTTGATAGTTTGATGGAGGTTTTCCGATCTGTGATTTCGAGATTCCCCGATAAGCGAACCGGCGATAACAAACGATATGCCTTAGAAGATGCCGCCTTGGGGGCATTTTCGATCTTTTTTACCCAAAGCCCCTCATTTCTTACATTCCAGAAAGCCATGCAACAAACCAAAGGGGAAAATAACGCCCAGACTCTTTTTGCAGTGCATCAGATTCCTTCCAATAATCACATCAGAGACTTGTTAGACGTAGTGTCCCCTTCTCATGCATTTCCCGTATTTAACTTCATTGTTGACGGAATCAATGAAATCGGATACTTGGACAACCTCCGTTCCATCAACAATGATTTACTGATCCCTTTAGATGGTACAACATATTTTACCTCAAAAAAGATCTGCTGTGAAAAATGTAGCACGAAGAACCATAAAGATGGGACGGTAACTTACTCGCACAGCGCGATTACACCTGTAATTGTGACTCCTGACAACAACAAGGTCATATCTTTGCCTCCTGAGTTCATTACCCCCCAGGATGGTCACAAAAAACAGGATTGTGAGAATGCAGCCGCAAAGCGCTGGATTCATCAACATGGTCCACGATATAAGACTTTTGGTGTTACGATAATGGGAGATGATTTGTACTGTCATCAACCCCTATGTGTTTGCATATTAAATGAAGGCCTCAATTTCCTGTTGGTATGTAAACCTGATTCTCACAAGATACTCTACGAGTGGGTAAAGGAATTGGATGCTATGGGCAAAATCCAAACCCTGGTTGTCAAACGCTGGACAGGCAAGCGCAAAGAGATTGATACGTATCGGTTTGTAAATCAAGTTCCTTTACGTGACGGTGAAGACGCTCTACTCATCAACTGGTGTGAATTGGTGACCACCCTGGAAGATGGCAAATTTATTTATAAAAACGCCTTTGCCACTAATCACGATATCACCCCAGAAAATATAAAGGAGGTTGTAAAGGCTGGTCGAGCACGATGGAAAATTGAGAACGAAAACAATAATACCCTGAAAACAAAAGGATATCACCTCGAACATAACTTCGGCCATGGGAAAAAGCACCTGTCCTCCCTTTTGCTTACGTTCAATCTCTTGGCCTTCCTTTTTCATACAACCCTGGATATTTTGGATAAAAAATACAAATTGATCCGGGAAAATTTGCCCACCCGGAAGACCTTTTTCGATGATATCCGTGCCCTGACCCGGTACATTTGCTTTAAAGACTGGAATACTATGCTGGATTTCATGATACTTGGGCTTGAACTCAATCAACCTGATACGGGATGACTCATGGCGCCTGAGTGATTCCTTTTTAGAATATGGCAACCCCGTCCAGGTCGACGCTGAGAACCGTCCAGAATCTGCTTCCGGGAGTCAATCCAAGGGGGTTTATAAAAAAATAACCATGATTTTTCAATTGATCTTAACCAAGACAAGCTTTCAATATCAAAAAAGCGGTCTCAGAACAACTCTGGAATTCACCGAAACAAGCTCACCTCTAATTCCAAGGCCATAATGATAATTGCTGGAAACTCATAGAACTCTTTGACTTCCTTTCTATTTTTAGGCATGATCGTAATGAA
>CAZKGS010000348.1:0-2344 GCA_964552105.1 uncultured Syntrophaceae bacterium | reverse complement strand
CACATCCCCTCAATCCGTGAGGGAATGCGATCATCCTGCAACTGCGCCCGCAATTGCTTCAACCCGAAATTGGAAACAATGATGGTCGGCTTTAAATACTCGTACCGGTAGTTGATCAACAGATACAACATCTGTAACACCCAGTCAGACGGCTTCTCCGTTCCTATCTCATCCAGTATCAGCACATCCGCTTCTTCATATTTCCGTAAAACATCGGAAGAGGAGAAGCCTGGGTTGTCCAGCGTCTCCCGGATCTCCTGGAAGAATTCAGATCCGCCAGTATACCGCCCAGTGATCGTACTGTGGTCTTCGAGTTTATGTTTCTTTATTACTTCGAGGATAAGGGCAGACGCGTACAGCGTTTTCCCGGTTCCGGTTTTACCGAAAATGAATAAACCTTTTTTACCTTCCATAATTATTGAAATGTCTTCTGTAGCAACTTCGATTATCAATTCATTCAGGTCATCAATAACTCTGGGTGGGAAAAGGGATTCCATTAATGCAGGCTTTTCTCTTTCCCATCGAGCTTGGTAAATACAGGATGGGCAGGTGCTTCCTTTCTCAATTTCTTTTCCGCATTCAACACATTTCATAATCGATCTCCTTTAACTTGAGTAATTAGGTTCTTCATCATTCATAAACCCGGTAGTGATTTTTGATCTGGACGGGCGTGTTCCTTTGGTGGAAATTGTATCAGGGAAAACTCCCGACCAACATTCTTCGATTGATTTCTTTAAGGCCGCTGTTCCGACAGTCACATCATATTGAAGGAGCTTTGTTGCCATTCTTTTATATGCAACTTCAGTCATCGGCTTACCCAATTCTTTTCTATGAAGGATGAATTCCTCAATTTTCTTTTTAAAGGAATTATTATTCCTCCATTCTTGAGGGAAGTATTCTAAAAAAGATTTTCCTTTTATTTTTTTCTTTTCTTTATCTTTATCTTTATCTTTATCTTTATCTTTATCTTTATCTATATCGGCAGCCATCGCATCCGACCGCTTGCGATCGCTTACGGCCGTATCTTTGGCATATTTTTGTTTTGCATTTTCTTGATTCTTTTTACAGATTTCAAGATAATGTTCAGAATCCCTATCAAGGTGGTTTTGAATAACAATAAAGGCAATGCGAACTACTATATCCTCAATCTGAGGCATAATTTCATCATTCTCATATTCATAAATGTATTTGATGAGCTTCCCTGCTTGTTCATCTGATAGTTCATGGATGAAGGTAGTTTGATCTTTATAGAGGAGAAAACTTTTCTTTTGAGAATTTTTTGTGTTTTCTTTTTTGGTTCGAATCATACCGCCTCCAAATAAAAATAGACGCATCCCGGGGGTGGCGCGGTGACGAAGCCGCGCTGGATTGCTCCAGAACCGGGAGTGCGTCTATCCTTGAAATTACATTTGGGGGTCGTCATTTGTTCCACCTCAGAAATTAATATATATTAAAAACAAAATAAAATAAAGCTTTTTTATTGCCCAAGAAAAACAACGATGTATTCCTTGCGGCCAAAGGCTTTCGCGTTTTTCTTCTTTTCCATAAAAATGTCGATTGATTTTGTATAACGTTTATTCATCAAATCATTCACACGGCGAACGCCGATTCCTTTAATATAGATTCGACCACCCAGCCAGGAAATTAAATCTTGACTCACTGCGCATGTCCACCCGGCTTTTGGTTTTTCCATCGTAGCCGTTTCAAAAGGAGTATTATCGGTTTGATTTTTATGCGGGGAGTAAGCGGAAACCGTAAAGAGATCAGAAGGGATTGTTTCTTGTGGTACTTCTCGGATAATGGGGATCGGCAATTCTCGAAGGAAGGTGTGTTCAACGAAGGTACAGAAGATGTTTGTAATGAGAAGGGAGATGATGATGATGGAGAAAAGGCACCATATTGTTTCTTTCCGTGTCATTTTTAGCATTTCTATTTCCTCCTTTTTAAGTGGGGGCGGGGGATAGAGTGAGCCAGCACTCCAACGATCTCCAAGCAGGAAGCCCAAAACCTGCTCAGTCCCCGCCCTGACTCTATATAATACTTTTGAGCACTATGTTTTTTAAAAAATAATTATAACCCTTTAAAATCCTAATGATTTTACTAACGCAGTAGCTGTTTCCGGTTTCATTCCTCCTGGATCATCCACTATTGGAACGTGCTGCGCCCGCACTCCCCGGAATCGCAATTCCGCTACCAACTTCAATGCCTGCCGGACTGCTTGAGGCTCATCATCGAAGATTATAAACACTTCATCAAAGTGATTTTTGATCTCCCTGACTTGCTCCCGGGTGAACTCAATCCCGAAGGTGGCGAAGGCGGCAGGGCCGAGGCGCCAGACATCGGT